>JBEITC010000375.1:0-4145 GCA_040375075.1 Planctomycetota bacterium
CCTCGACCTGCTGCAGCACGTACTGCTCGCGCGGCGACAGCGTCGCGAACGCCTGCAGGTAGGCATGCAGCAGCAGCTGGAAGGCAGCGACCGTGCTGGCGCACGCTTCCTGGTCGGCGGCCGCGAGGTCCGGCTCGAGCGCGCCGACGTCGGCGCGTTCGGCCATCATCTCGGGCGCCTGCAGCGTGACGTCGAGCGCGCGCCGCGAACGGCGCAGGCGGCGACGGATCGCGTTGTCGACGATCGTGGTCGACCAGGCCGCGAAGGCGCCAGGGCGGCTGGCGAGGAAGTGCTGCGGATAGCGGTAGATGTTGACCAGCGCGTCCTGCAGCGCCTCCGCCGGCTCGCAGAGATGCCCGAGGCCCCGCAGGCGCATCCGCACCCGGCCGAGCAGGTGCGGCGTCACCCACTGCGCCAAGCACTCGAAGACCACCGCGTCGCGGCTGCGACGGAAGGCCTCCATGAGGCTGGTGGCGAGGCCAGCGTGGCGCGTGGCCTCGTCGGCGGCGTCCTGCGCGAGCGCAGGAACGCCATGGACGGAGAGCAGGGCCAGCGCGTGCTCGCGGAGGCTGCTGTGCTTTGGCTGCACGGGGGCGGGGAAGGCCGCTTGCAGGAGGGGACTGCTCATGGCAACGCGTCGCACTGCGAACGGCGGACCAAGCGCGGCGAAAAGCCGACACGGCGACGGCGCATCGCCGCAAGCGTCGATGCTTCGTCGGTTTAGCGAGGCCATAGGCGGTTCACCGCGGCCGTGGGGTCGACCGCAACCACCCATGCCAACGTGGTGGCGCGGAAACGATTGAGCGGACCGCTGTGCGGTGCCGAACACCCGTCGAGCCGTGATGTCCCGCACCGTCCACGACGACTTCGCCAACCCGCTGCGGCGCCAGCCCGGCGTGCTGTCGGTGCCAGCGCTGGCAGCGCCGGCCGCCGAGCGCCTCGCGGGTGGCGGCGAAGCGGAACTCGCCGCCGCCCTGCGCCTCGACCCGCTGACGCTGCTGCGGGCCCTGCGCGCGGTGGCGACGCCAGCGCTCGCCGATGCGGCGCCGGCCACGGGCCTGCCGACCGCACAGGGATTGGTGCGCGAGTTGGGCCCCGACACCGTCCGCCGGCTGTTCGCCGCGCGCGCCCCGGGACCGGTCGACGAACTGCGGGTGCGCGCCGTCTGGCAGCGCTCGCTGGCGCTGGCCCACGCCGCGCGCGCCTGCGCGCTGCGCTCGGCGACCTTCGATCCGGAGGCTGCCTACATGCTCGGCCTGCTCGCCAACCTGCCGGACTGGCTGGCCACGCTCGCCGGCGCCACAGCGACGCCCGACCTCGGCCAGTGCCTCGCGGCGTGGAGCCTGCCGGACGCGGTCACCAACGCGCTCGCCGGCGATGACCCCGCGTGGAACGGCGTGCTCGCGGCCGCCCGCGCGCTGGATCTCGACGACGCCTCGCGCCAGGACCGTGCCACCGCGATCCACAAGCAGCTTGCCGTCTTCGGCCTCCACGGCGGCGCGGTCCGCTCGGGCGCAAGTCCGGCGCGGCGCGCCACCGACGTCGGCGCGCCGACGTCGGCCGTGCAGAGCCTGCTGCGCTGCTCGCGGTTCGACCGCTACCGCACCGTGATCGGCGGCCTGATGGCGGCGGCGCGCGAACACGGCGACTACGACCGCGTGCTGCACGCCAAGTGGCACCCGACGACGGGCATGCTGACGCTGCAGGCCAGGTTCGATGGCAGCCCGCGGCGCATGCTGGCGCGCACGATGCCGTCCAACCCGTCCGAGGCGGCGGCGCTGCGCGGCGCGATCGCGCGCAACGAACCGACGCTCCTGCGCCTGTCGGCCGAGGCCGCGCCCGGCATCACTGCGGCGCTGTCGGTCGACGAGTTGCTCGCCGTGCCCGTCCAGCACGCGCTGGCGACGCCGTCGCTGCTGCTGCTCGACCGCTCGCTCCGCCTGCTGCCGATCGACCTTGCGCGCGATGGCGCCATGGCGGTGACGCTCGGCCAGGTCGGCACGCTGCTGCACGAGAACCTGCTGTTGCGCCGGCGCTACCAGCGCGCCCAGCGGTTCTCGCTGACCGACCCGCTGACGCGGCTGTTCAACCGTCGCATGGGCATGATGGCGCTCGACCAGGAAGTGGCCCGCATGTCGCGCGCGCCGCGCCCGCTCAGCCTCTTGATGTGCGACATGGACCACTTCAAGAAGCTCAACGACACCCTGGGCCACTCCGCCGGCGACCGCGCGCTGCGCGCCGCCGCCGAGGTGCTGCAGAAGACCGTGCGCAAGGGCGACACCGTCTGCCGCTACGGCGGCGAGGAGTTCCTCGTCGTCCTGCCGGACACGCACCCGGACGACGCGACGGTGCTGGCCACCCGCTTGTTCACCGCGATGCAGGCGCGCGGCGAGGAGCTCGGCCTGCCGCTCACGGTGTCAGTCGGCCTGACCGCATTCCGCCCCGGCGACACGGCGGAACGCATGCTGTTGCGCGCCGACCACGCGCTCTACGCCAGCAAGGACATGGGGCGCAACCGCTTCTCCGCCGACATCGAGGCTGGCGACGACGCGCCGACGCGCTGACGCAAAGCTCTTCGATTTCTTTGCTTAGGAACCATCGCGCAGCGTGACATCGGGCTGGGATGGCGCACCCGGCAACCGGCTGGGCGCTGGCGCCCGGGGCTGGCCGCGAACCGCACTTCGGACCTGCCGACGGGCGGCGGCGATCCCGTATGCTTCGCCGTCTGTGTTGAGCCTGCCTTCGTCCGCGCCCGCCGTGCTGCCGTCTGACGCGCCCCCCGAACTCCTGGGCGCCCTCGCCTCCCCCGCCCACCTGCTGATCGCGCTGGGCGCCGCCGCCCTTGGCTCGTTCGGCGCCTTGGCCACGGCCGGCCTGCTGGCCTACTCGCCGACCCGCCTGCGGCAGAAGCTCACCGACGACGGTCATCCCGAGGCCGACGCGGCAGCCCGCACCGACGCGGTCGACCGGCACGCCGCCGAGTACCTGCTGGTCGCCAACCTCGCGACCGCCGCGTCCTGGGTGCTCGGGCTGTGGTCGCTCGGCCAGGCCTTCGGCCCTGGCAGCGAAGCCTGGGCGATGGCGGCCTACGCCGTCGTCATGCTGTGGCTCGGCGGCGCCCTGCCCGCCGGCATCGCGCAGGCCCGCCCGGAGAAGGCGCTGCTGTTCGCGCTGCCTGCCCTGCGGCCGCTGTGGCTGCTGCTGCGCTTGCCGCTGGTGATGCCGATCCTGGCGGCCACGCGGGCGCTGATCGCGCTGCTGCGGGTCGCCCGCCCCGCCCCTGCCGACGTCGCCGAGGTCCGCGACCAGGTCATCGCCGCCGTCGCCGACGCCGTCGCCGACACCGTCGCCGACGACGCGCTCGCGCACGAGCAGCGCACGATGATCGGCAACATCATCAGCATGGAGGAGACGCCGGTGTCCTCGCTGATGACGCCGAAGCCCGACATCGTCGCGCTGCCCGAGTCGCTGCCGCTGCGCGAAGCCGTGCAGCGCGCGCTCGAGCACGGCTTCTCGCGCTACCCGGTCTATCGCGAACGCGCCGACGAGATCATCGGCATCTTCAACGTGAAGGACGCGCTCAAGCGCCTGCACGGCGGCGACGCGCCGGGCCCGCAGACGACGCTGCGCGAGCTGGTGCGGCCGGTGCTGTTCGTGCCGGAGACCACCGGCGCCGCCCAGCTGCTCCGCCGCTTCCAGGCCGGCAACCAGCACATGGCGATCGCGCTCGACGAGTACGGCAGTCCGGTCGGCATCGTCACCGTCGAGGACGTGCTCGAACAGATCGTCGGCGACATCGGCGACGAGTACGACCCGCTGCCGTCGCCGACCGACGCCGAGCAGGTGCGCGTGGTCGAGAAGGGCCGCGTCGTCGAGCTGCCGGCGCGCACGCCGGTCGCCGAGATCAACCGGCTGCTCGGCAGCGAACTGCCCGAGTCGAGCGACTGGGAGACCGTCGCCGGCATGGTCATCGCGTTCTGCAACCACATCCCGGTCGTCGACGAGACGATCGAGATCGCCGGCGTCGAGTTCCGCGTGCTGCAGGCCGACGACCGCCGCGTCCTGCGGCTGCGCGCGACGCTGCAGACGCCGCAGCCGGCCGAGGGCGCGGGATGACCGCCGCGGCGGGCCGCGGCCGCCGCGCC
>JBEITC010000339.1:0-4587 GCA_040375075.1 Planctomycetota bacterium
ACAGAGCGAGCGCGATTTCTCATGCCACGGACTGCATGCGCCCGGGCAACTGGCACGTCGCCAAGCGCCACCACAGCACGATCCTGCTCGCACCTTGGCCCCCTGCCGCGGAGTCCCGCAGAGCGCCGCCAGCCATGCACCCGTCGTGCGGGGGCCAGCCATGCAACCCCCAACTCGCCGCACCATGCTCCGAGCCGCAGGACGCATTCGCCCGCCACGCGCTTCCTCCCCCTCCACCACCCTCGTTGCTGGCGCGCCACGAGTCGCAAACGCCGCGGCCGGGGCGTTCGGCGGCGGAATCCACCGCCCCTACCAGCCCCGGCCTCGACTCCATCTCTTCGGCCGGCAGCGTCGCCGCCACCGACCCGGACCGGCCTCCGGTTCTCGTCGACCCAGCCAACGGCCGCGTCGGTGAGAGCTGGGGCGAGCACCACCCGGAACCCGTTGTCGACGCCCGCGCCGCCGGGCGTGACGCTGCTGCGGTGGGCCGAGCGGCAGTAGGACGCCGAGTCGTAGCTGCCCCAACCGCCGCCGCGGATCACGCGGCCCGCGCCGCCGGTCACAAACGGATCGGTGACTGGACCGGGCGCGTACGTCGCAAATGAATCGAGGCACCACTCCCACACGTTGCCGTGCATGTCGTTCAGGCCGAACGCGTTCGGCGCATAGCTGCCGACCAACGTCGTCAGGCCGATCCAACCACCGAAGTTCGCTTGGCTCGCGCTCAGGCTCGTGCCGGTGTGCCATTCCGTCGTCGTGCCAGCGCGGCAGCAGTACTCCCACTCCGCTTCCGTCGGCAGGCGGTACTGGTATCCCGCCGGCACGCGGCCGGCCGCCGTCTCGCTCGCGGTCAGCGCCGCGCAGTACGCCATCGCCTCGCTCCAGTTGACCGTCTCGACCGGACGGTTGGCCGCGTCCGGCACGCCGACGCCCTGGAAGTAGCTCGGGTTGAAGCCCCTGACCGCCTGGAACTGCGCCTGCGTGACCTCGTGCTTGCTCATCCAGAACGGGCGGGACAGCGTCACCGCGTGCACCGGCGCCTCGTTGGGGTTGCCGGCCAGCGAGCCCATCATGAACGTGCCGGGCAGGATCGGCGTCATGCCGAGCGCCGGGTTGATGGCGACGGGGCCGGCGCCGAAGCCGAGTTCCAGGCGCACGCCGTTGCTCGACGCGAGGCCGCCGGGATTGGCGACCGACTGCGCCAGCGCCTGCGCCGACAGCACGAAGCCGGCCAGCGCCGACGTCGTCGGGATCGGCAGGTTGAAGTAGGCGACCGGAGTGAGGCCGGTCGGGCCGGACATGCGCTGCGTGCCGACGTAGATGCCGAGGTCGGCGTTGGTGTAGCCGCTGCAGCCAGTCATGCCGAACGCCGCGCCGAAGTCGATGCCCGGCGAGACCACCGCGGTGCCGACGGCGAACAAGCCGACCGGCGCGACCATCGGCACCCGCTCGGCGCGCAGGCGCAGGCCGGTGTTGCCGAGCGTCGGCAGGCCGGTGAGGCCGAGACCCAGGCTGTCGCAGCCGACGCCGTAGCGGTCGACCTTGGCGCAGTCGCCGGAGCTCGCGGTCGCGCCGAAGCCGTAGCCCGCGCCGGCGCGCACCATCGTCAGCGTCGCTGCGGGCATGTCGAACGCGCCCGGCGCGGCGAAGACTTGGTACGTCGTCGCCACCGGCGACGCACCGCCGGTCGAGAGGTCGCGCGCTGCCGGCGCGACGGCGCCGCCCGCCGTCGTCACGCCGACGATGGCCTGCACCGAGCTGCCGCCGAACGTCGAGTTGTTGGTGCAGCCCGGGCCGTAGACGAAGCGGATCGCGCCGTTGGACTCGAGGATCAGCTGGAAGGTGAAGCGCGGCGACGGGATGCCGTACGACTGGACGTTGTGCCACGTCACCGTGCACTGCGTCGCCGTCGACTTGAGCCAGCACTCGCCGCCGCCGGCGAGCGTGATGTCGCTGTAGAGCGGCGCGATCTTGGGGCCGCCGGTCTGGAAGTTGGCGAGCGTCGGCGTGTACAGCGCCGGGCTGCCCGTCGTCAGCGGCGCTGGGATGCCGCCGTTGGACAACTGCACGAAGCCGTGGTCGTTGACGTGGATGTCGGTGTACGTGGCGCCCGCGAGCGGGAACGCGAAGCCGATCGGGCGGATCGCGTAGACCGTGTCGGCGGTGCCGTAGCCGATGGAGTTGCCGAAGTCGCCGGCGAGGCAGTTCTGCGCGGCGAGCGGCGCGGCGAGCGCGGCGGCGGCAGCGGCGAGGAGCGGCAGGAAGCGGACGGAACGGGAAGCGGAGAAGGTCGTCATGGCCGGAGGGAGGCGATGGGTCGGGTCGGGATCCGGCGGCGGGCCGCCGGGCGCGCAGGAAGCCGCGCACACCCCCTCCAGCGGGATGGCGGTCGCGATCCCAAGGTGGTGGTCGCGAAAAATCGGCGCTAGATCCGCCGGGCGGCGTTTCACCGCTTTCTAGAAACGGGTTACGGCCGCCCCAGCCGCAGCGCGCTGGCCGCGCGCGGTCGTCGGCCCCACCGCCGCGGCGCCCACCCCACCATCGCCGGCAGCAGCGTCGGGCCGCGGCCGGCGGGCCCGCTCAGGGCACGAGAATCGGCGCGAGCACGACGCGGAAGCCGATGATGTCGTTCGCGATGGTGGGCAAGGGGCCGCTGCGGCTCGCCGAGCGGCACACGTTCGCCGTGAAGGCGCTGTCCCAACAGCCGCTGCGGATGATGCGGAACGTGCCGCCGGTCACGAACGGATTGGTGACCGGCCCCGGCGCGTAGGGCGCGGAGGAATCGAGGCACCACTCCCAGACGTTGCCGTGCATGTCGTGCAGGCCGAACGCGTTCGGCGCATAGCTGCCGACCACCGCCGTCTGGCCGTCGGGGTGCGTGGCGTTGGCCAGCGCGCCTTGGAAGTTTGCTTGGCTCGTGCTCAGGCTGGCGCCGGTGTGCCACGCGGTGGTCGTGCCAGCGCGGCAGCAGTACTCCCACTCCGCTTCCGTCGGCAACCGATACTGGTAACCCGCCGGCACGCGGCCCGCGACCTGCTCGCTGGCCGTCAACCGCTGGCAATAGGCGACGGCGTCGTTCCAGCTCACCAGCTCGACCGGCCGCTGCGGCGCATTCGGCGCGCTGGCGCCCTGGAAGAAGCTCGGGTTGCTACCCATCACCGACTGGTACTGGGCCTGCGTCACCTCGTACTTGCCCATCCAGAACGGGGCGCTCAGCGTGACCTGGTGCACCGGTTCCGCGACGCCGACCTGCCCCATCTGGAACGTTCCCGGCGCGATCGCGACCATGTTCCACTGCGGATTCGGCTGAATCCGCGACCCATCGATGCCGAGCCGCAGCTCGAGGCCGTTGCTCGACGCGAGGCCGAACGGATTGGCCAGCGACAGCGCCAACGCCTGCGTCGCGAAGGTCGTGCCGATCAGCGGCGCCGACACCGGGATCGCCAGCCCGTAGCTGCTGACCGGCGTGATGCCGGTGGGTCCGGTCGCTGCCGGCGAGCCGCCGAAGATGCCGAGGTCGGCATTGGTGTGGCCGGAGCAACCGATCATGCCGAGCAGCGGGCCGAGCGGCAGGCCGGGATTCTGCGCCACGGTGCCGAAGGCGAAGAAGGCCAACGGCGACACCGCGGGCAGCGACTCGGCGCGCAGCTGGAAGCTGGTGTTGCCGATCGCGGGCAGGCCGACGGCGCCGAGCCCGAGGCCGTCGCAGCCGGCGCCGTAGCGCGTCGTTGTCGCGCAGTTGGCAGGAGCGCCTGCCGTGCTGAAGACGACCGAGAAGATCCCGTTCTCGAACCTGAGCGTGTTGTTCGCGAGGTCGAACGTGTTGGCGCCGACGAACTCCTCGTGCGTCGTCGACGCAAAGCTCGAGCCGCCGGCGGAGAGGTCGCGGCTCGCGGGGGTCACGCCGACGCCGTTGGTGATCCCGACGACCGCGTTGGCGGACACGCCGCCATACGTCGAGTTGTTGGTGCAGCCGGGACCGAAGGTGAACTGCACGTCGCCGTTGGGTCGCAGCACGAGCTGGAAGCTGAAGCGCGGCGACGGGATGCCGTACGACTGGACGTTGTGCCACGTCACCGTGCACTGCGTCGGCGTCGAACGGATCCAGCACTCGCCGCCGCCGGCGAGCGTCATGTCGCTGTACAGCGGCGCGATCTTCGGCCCGCCCGCGACGAAGTTGGCGACGGTCGGCGTGTAGAGCGCGGGGCTGTTGGTCGTGAGCGGCGCCGGCACGCCGCCGTTCGACAGCTGCACGAAGCCGTGGTCGTTGACGTGGATGTCGGTGTAGCTCGCGCCCGCGAACGGGAACGCGAAGCCGATCGGGCGGATCGCGTAGACCGTGTCGGTCGTGCCGTAGCCGAGCGAACTGCCGAAGTCGCCCCAGAAGCAGTTCTGGGCGGCGAGCGGCATGGCGAGAGCGGTGGCGAGAGCCGTGGCGAGAATGCGCATGGTGGAGAAGTGGGGGCGCGCGGGCCGCCGGGGCGGGAGGGCCAGCCGCGGGAGGGTAAAAAACACACCCCCCGCCCCGGCCCCGCCCCACCCGGCCCCCCCCCCCCCCGCCGCCCAGCCCCCACAGCCCCGCCCCCC
>JBEITC010000572.1:0-2206 GCA_040375075.1 Planctomycetota bacterium
GCGGCGCGGGGGCGGGGCGCGCGTCGCGCGCCGCCCCCTGGATCACTTCTTGTCGCCGCCGCCGGTCGTCGGCGCCGCCGGCTTGGCCTCTTCCTTCTTCGGCTCCGGCTTCTTCGGCTGGGCCGCGTCGGCGGTGGTGCGCTTGAGCGTCGTCGTGACCTTGATGCTCATCGCCATGTCGCCCATCGGGCCGGCGGACATCTCGATGTCGGCCGACATCGTGTTCTTGACCTCGAGGACGAAGCCGTCGGTGCGCGAGACGCGGCAGAGACCGTCGATCTTGCCGTTCTTCACCTGCATCGACTTCATCATCTCTTCCTGCATCGCCGCCTGCTCGTCCGCGCCCTCGAGCGTGTCGCCCTTGGCCTCGGCCTCGACGGCCGGCTTCTCGACCGTGCCGGCGACCGCGATCTCGTAGCTCTCGGCGTCGGCCTTCGAGAGGGTCATCTCGATCTTGTTCTGCATCGGCATGCGACCGGCGGCCTCCTTCTCGTTCTTGGCCCACTTGCCGCCGACGGCGACCGGCTTCTCCGGCACCTCGCCGAACGCCTCCTCGACCATCGACTTCAGCGCGCCCTCGGTCAGCGCCGCGCCGCCCATGCCGCGCATGCCGCCGCCGCCGCCTTCCTTCAGCAGCTCCTTGGCGTCGTCCATCAGCTCGACGACCTTGCCCTTGCCGTCGACCTTGGCGGTGAACGACTTGCCGGCGCCCGACATGAGCGACTTCTTCATGCCGCTCATCATCGCGCCCATGCCCATGCCGTCGTCCTCGTCGGCTTCCTCGGCCTCGGGGGCGGCGGAGTCGAACTCCATCTCGCCCATGCCCATCGGCAGACCCATGCTGCCGAACACGCGGGCGATCTTCGTCTCGACGACGATGTGGCCCTTGTCGTCGACGTCCTTGACCGTCAGCTGCAGGACGCGGGTCGTCGCCTGCTCGGTCTCCATCTCCTGGCCCTGCATGTCGATGACCTGCGACTGCTTCATCTCCTGCTGCAGCCAGACGGAGGCGCCCTTCTTGGTGGTGACCTTGAGGTCGATTTCGCCCTGCGCGAAGACGGGGGCGCAGAGGGCGAGGGCGGTGACGAGCGAGAGCAGCTTCGAGTGGTTCATGATTTGGGTTGGGCGCGCTGTGGCCGAAGGGGCCGACAATACGTCACGTCCCGCGCACTTTCGAATCCGACCCCGCGGACGGGTTCAGGGGTCGAAGCGGAAGCCCAGTCCCCGGATCGTCTGCAGGTGGCGGGGGGTCGCCGGGTCGGGCTCGAGCAGTTTGCGAAGGCGCAGGACGACGTTGTCCAGGGTGCGCACCGTCGGGGCGGCGTCCCGCCCGAAGACGTGCTCCACGACGGTCTTGCGCAGCACGACCGAGCCGGCGTGGCCGGCGAGCAGGCGCAGCAGGCGCGCCTCGGTCTGGGTCAGGTCGACCTGCTGGCCGTCGCGGCAGGTCGCCCGCATCGAGCGGAAGTCGATGGTGTTGCCGCCGAACGCCAGCGTGTCCGCGCCGGCGGGTGGGGCGGACCGGCGGCGGAGCAGCGCCTCGATGCGCAGCAGCAGCTCGCGCAGGTGGAATGGCTTGGTCAGGTAGTCGTCGGCCTGCAGTTCGAGTCCGCGGATGCGGTCGGCGTCGGCGGCGCGGGCGCTGAGCACCAGCACCGGCGTCTGGTCGCCGCGGGCGCGCAGCCGCCGCAAGGCCTCGAAGCCGTCGCACCCGGGCAGCATGACGTCGAGCACCAGCAGGTCGATGCCGCCCTTCTGCATGCGCTCGAGCGCGCGCGGGCCGGTGAACACGTGCTCGGCGTGCCAGCCTTCGAGCCGCAGGTTGTCGCACAGCATCTCGCCGAGCGCGCGTTCGTCCTCGGCGACGAGGATCCAGCGGCTCACGACGCGCCTCCGACCGGCAGGCGCACGGTGAAGCAGGCGCCGCGGTCGCGACCGTCGCTGTGCGCGGCGACCGTGCCGCCGTGCGCCTCGACGAGCTCGCGCACGAGGTGCAGGCCGAGGCCCGCGCCGCCGGTCGCCGCGTCGCTGCCGCGCCAGAACGGTTCGAACAGGTGCGCCTGTTCGTCGGCGTCGAGGCCGCGGCCTTCGTCGCGCACGGTGACGATGGCGTCGCCGTCGGCGCGCGCGACGGCGACGCGCACCGTCGCGCCGGCCGGCGAGAACTTGATCGCGTTGTCGAGCAGGTTGCCGAGCGCGAGGCGCA
>JBEITC010000520.1:0-2728 GCA_040375075.1 Planctomycetota bacterium
AGCTGCGGCCCGACGACGCGGTGGCGCAGCGCGAACTCGACGCGCTCGGGCGCTGACGGGGACGCGTTGCGCGCGCGCGGCCGCGCCGCGATCGGCGGATCGAACGCGCGTCGCGACGACGGCGCGTGCGGGCGCGGGACGCGCCATGCGGTCGGCGGCAGGCGCGGAGCATCCGCGGCGCCGGGGTTGCTTCGAAGCATCTCCCGGTGAGCGCTTGGCGTGGCGATCCCCGGAAGTCCCGCCGTGCTGATCCCCGCTCAGCGCGTGCGCGCCGGCGCGCGCAGCTCGATCTCCTCGATGCGCAGCGCCTCGCCCCAGGTGGCGAAGCCGATGCGCCGCTTGCCGGGGATCGTCAGCAGCGGCGCCTGGTCGAACAGCGCGGTCTCGCCGAGGCGCACGGTCAGGCGGTTGGCCCACAGCGACAGCGTCAGCTTGACCGGCTTCTTGCCGTCGCGCGGCATCGGCGCGAGGTCGCTCATGTAGACGCGCTGGTCGTAGCGCTCGAGCCACGCGCGGACCTGTTCGCCGTGCGGCTCGAGGATCAGCGTCCAGCCGCACAGCGCGTCGCGCCGGCCGTCGCCCTGCAGGATCACGCAAAGCTTCGGCGCCGGCGCGTCGGCCGGGAGGTCGACTTCGAGGTGGAACGCGTCCGCCTCGGCGGTCGCCTTCTCCGGCAGCCACGCGAGGTTGCTCGGCGAGTCCTTGGGGAAGCCCGGGCGCACCGTGTACTTGCGCCATTCGACGCCGCGGTCGCTCGCGTGGCCTTCGAGCGCGCCGTTGCGCACACGCCAGCTGCCGACGGTCGCTTCCAGCTTCTTGTGCTCGCCGGCCTGGTCGAAGCGCGCGCGGAAGCGCGACGGCCACTTGCGAGCGTCCGGCGCGTCGATGGCGGCGAGCTTCTTCTGCGGCGGCTCGGCGTCGGCGGTCCAGCCGGCGAGCGGCAGGCCGTTGCGCTGCGCGATCGCGAGCGACACGCCGCTGCCGCCCGATGCATTGCGCACCTTGACCAGCACCTTGTTGCGGCCGGCGCGCAGGCTGACCGCAAAGCGGATCGCGTCCGGCAGTCCGACCGTCCAGTCCGGTCGCCACGGCCCGAGCTGCGTGCCGCTGCCGCCGTCGTGCTTGCCGATCAGCTCGTCGTTGACGAACAACGTCACGTCGTCGTCGCCGCGCAGGTGCAGCCATGCCGACGTCGGCGCCGCGACCGTCACGTGCGTCAGCGCGTAGATCGCGCTGTCGTCCATGTACTGCCAGTCGAACTGCAGCCACCCGCTCGGCGAGACGGTGACGGGCTTCGGGCCGGGCCGCCGCCACGTCGGGTTGTTGTTGATGCTCTCGTAGCGGGCCTGCAGGTCGATCTCGAGCTCGGGCGCGAAGCGGTACGCGTCCGGGTCGACGCCCTGCTTGCGGAACGGCCCGATCACCTGCCATTCACGGATCACGCCCAGCCGCTCGGCGTGCGCGTCGACGCCAGAGCCGGCTTGCGCGAGTTCGCGCGCGGTCCGGTCGCGCGGCACCGGCGAGCCGGGCTGGTCGTCGAGCGTCGGGCCGAGTTGCCGCGCCTCGGCGGCGCGCTGTTCGAGCCGCGCGGCTTCGCGGTCCTCGGGCAGCAGCGGCCAGCGGAAGCGGATCAGGTCGGCCCACGCCGCGTCGCCAAAGGCCTCGGCGAGGTGGTGGCCGAACGCGCGCGCGAGCGTCGGCGTGCGCCCGTCCTTCACCTTGCACGCGCGGTAGTCGCGGAAGAAGCGCCGGTACAGGTCCCAGCGATAGCCGTCGGCGCCCTTGCCGTGCGTGGTGACGAAGTGCAGGAAGAAGCCCGCGCTCGGCCCGTAGTTGGGGATGCGCCAGCACTCGAGGTCGCGCTCGAGGTAGTCCTGCAGGAACGCGCGCGTCGCCATGCCGATCGCCGCGCGGCCGGCGCCCTGCTGGCCGAGCTCCATCATCGCGACGGCGGCGCCGAAGTCGGCGAGCCCTTCGTGCATGCCGCCGTAGACCGGCGTGGTGTCGTCGATGCAGTGCGTCAGCTCGTGGTAGAGCAGGCCGTTGTCGACGCGCGTCGCCTTGGCGGCGGGATCGGCGTTGCCGATGTCGATGATCTTGCCGCCGCCGACGCCGCCGCCGAACTCCCACAGCTCCTTCCAGTACACGGTGACGCGGTCGCCGTCGGGGTTGGGCACGCGACCGAACAGGTCGGTCAGGTACAGGTACGCGAGGTCGAAGCGCAGCAGGCTGTCGTCGGGCACGCCGTCGACGAGCGCCTTCGGGCCGATCAGCACGAAGCGGTGCGACACGCGGCTCGCCGTGCGCGCCCAGCACGGGTGGCCCATCGCGGCCTCGGCCTCGGCGCGTTGGTCGGGCGGCGCGTCGGCGAGCCACGCCTTCTCCAGCGCCTCGCGCGCGGCCTTGCCGGCTTCGCGGTGCTCGGGCGTGAACTCGAGCGTGCGCAGCAGTTCGCGCGCGACGGCGCGCTTCTGCGGGTCCTTGGCCATCGCCTCGCACGCGGCGATGCGCGCGAGGCCCTTCGGCGCTTCGCCATCCAGCCGCTGCGCCTCGGCTTCCTGCTCCTTGCTCAGCGCGAAGATCTTGGCCGCGATGCCGTCGCGGTCCTGCGTCGTGCGCTGCGCCTCGCCGAGCGCGCCGAGCACCGCGCGGTCGGCGTCCTCCTGCAGCGCGCCGCCGACCTCGTCGAGCAGCAGCAGCGCGCCGTGCAGCTTGCCGCGGTCGTGCA
>JBEITC010000219.1:0-6553 GCA_040375075.1 Planctomycetota bacterium
GCGACGCCGGCGCGCCGACGAATGCGCGCGTGCGGCGGCGGCCGCGTCGCCGCTACAGTCCGGCGATGACCGCGCGCGCCGCCGTCCACCGCCTGCTCGAAGCCTCGCCGCCGACGCGCGCCGCCAACGCGCTGCGCCTCGCGCTCGCTGGCCTGATCGCCGTCAACGTCGTCGCCGTCGTGGCAGAATCGGTGCGCGACGTGCACGTCGCCGCCTCGCACTGGCTGCGCGGCATCGAGTACGTCTCGGTCGCCGTGTTCAGCGTCGAGTACCTGCTGCGCCTGTGGGCCGCGCCGGAGCAGGAGCGCTTCGCCCGGCCGCTGGTCGGCCGGCTGCGCTGGATGCTCTCGCCGTCGGCGCTGATCGACCTGCTCGCCGTGCTGCCGAACCTCCTGGTGATGGCGCACCTCGACCTGCGCACGCTGCGGCTCGTGCGGCTCGCGCGGCTGTTCCGCGTCGCCAAGCTCGGCCGCTACAGCATGGCCGTGCAGACGCTGTTCGCGGTGCTGCGCCACAAGGCCGCCGACCTGCTGTCGCTGCTGTTCGTGCTGGTGATCCTGCTGGTGTGCGCCTCGACGCTGATGTTCCACCTCGAACACGACGCGCAGCCGAACTCGTTCTCCAGCATCCCGGCGACCATGTGGTGGGGCATCGTCACGCTGACGACGATCGGCTACGGCGACATGTCGCCGGTCACCGCTGGCGGCCGCATGCTCGGCGGCGTGGTCGCAGTGCTCGGCATCGGCATGTTCGCGCTGCCCGCCGGCCTGCTCGGCGCGGCGTTCGTCGACGAACTCGGCAAGCTGCGCGCGGGGCGCTTCGGCGGCGGGCACGGCGGACACGAAGGCCACGCCGACGGCGCCCACTGCCCGCACTGCGGCAAGACGCTCGGTTCGTAGGCGCAGGCAGCGCGCGCGTGGCGGCGTGGCCGCGAAGCACGAAGAGCCTTGCCGGTGATGCGGCGCGTCGAAGGCCGCGGCCCGGCGCCGCCGCAACCGCGCGATGGAACGCCGCCGCCGCGCCCCTACCATCCGCGCCGTGCATCCGAACCTGCTGCTGCCCGCGCGCCCGTCGACGGGCCCCGAATCGCTCGCCGAGTACCGCGCCCGCGGCGGCTACGACGGCCTCGCGGCCGCGCAGAGCCGCGGCGCTGGCTGGCTGCGCGGCGAGGTCGCCACGGCGCAGCTGCGCGGCCGCGGCGGCGCGTCGTTCCCGACGGCCCGCAAGTGGGAGCTGGCCGCCAACGCCGCCGGCGACGAGAAGTTCGTCGTCGGCAACGGCGGCGAGCACGAGCCCGGCAGCGAGAAGGACAAGGTCCTCGTCGCGCGCCATCCGCACGCCGTGCTCGAGGGCCTGCTGCTCGCCGGCCTCGCCACCGGCGCGAGCAAGGGCTGGATCTACCTGATCGAGGACATGCACGGCCCGCGCGCTGCGATCGAGCAGGCCATCGCCGAGGCGCAGGCCGCCGGCCTGCTGCCGTTCGAGGTCGCGGTGCACCTCGGCCCCACCACCTACGTCGCCGGCGAGGAGACCGCGGCGCTCAACGCCATCGAGGGCAAGCCGGCGAAGCCGCGCAAGAAGCCGCCGTTCCCGGGCGAAGCCGGGCTGTTCGGCAAGCCGACGACGGTCAACAACGTCGAGACGCTGGCGCACGTCGCCTGGATCGCGCGCCACGGCGGCGCCGCGTTCGCCGCGATCGGCACCGCCGAGAGCAAGGGCACGCTGTTGTTCACGCTGCCCGAAAGCGTGCAGCGCCCCGGCGTGCACGAGGCGCCGTTCGGCGTCACCTACCGCCAGCTGATCGAGCAGATCGGCGGCGGCCTGCGCGACGACCGCACCGTGCGCGGCGTGCTGCCGGCGATGTCGAGCGGCTTCCTCGGCGCGGACGCGCTCGACGTGCCGATCGCCTACGAGACGCTGCGGCCGCTCGGCAGCTCGCCGGGGTGCGGTGGCGTGCGCATCGTCGACGACCGCACCGACGTCGTCGCGCTGGCGGTCGAGATCGCCGAGTTCTTCATGCGCGAGCAGTGCGGCCAGTGCCCGCCGTGCCGCATGGAGACCAACCAGTTCGTGCACATCCTCAAGGCCGTGCAGCAGCAGAAGGGTCCGGGCTACGACGACAAGATCCGCAAGCTCGCCGAGTTCTCGCGCAAGAAGGGCTTCTGCTCGCTGATCGAGATGGCGGCTGCTCCGGTCACGAGCGCGCTCGGCGTCTTCGCCGCCGACTTCGCGGCTGCGGCCGGCCCTGGCCAGCCGGGGGGTGCGTCGTGAGCTTCCATCGCTACTACGCGGCGTGCACGCTCGGGCTCGAGAAGGCGCTCTACGACGAACTGCGCGCGCTCGGCGCCGACAACGTCGAACAGCGCCGCGGCGCCTGCTCCTTCACCGGCGACCGCGCGATGGGCTACGCCGCGTGCCTGTGGCTGCGCTCGGCGGTGCGCGTGCAGGAAGAGCTGATCCGCGGCCCGGCGCACGACCGCGACGAGCTCTACCGGCTCGCCAGCGCCGTCGACTGGACGCGCAGCATCACCTACCTGCAGACGCTCGCCGTCGACGGCTCGGTGCGCGACAGCTTCGCCAACGACACGCGCTTCCCGGGGCTCGTCGTCAAGGACGCGATCTGCGACCAGATGCGCGGACGCTTCGGCAAGCGGCCCAACGTCGAGAAGGACCGCCCCGACCTGCCGGTCAAGCTCGTGCTGCAGGGCAACGAGGCGATCCTCTACCGCGAGCTCGGCGGCGCGCCGCTGCACAAGCGCGGCTACCGCGAGATCCAGCACAAGAGCCCGCTCAACGAGGCGACCGCCGCCGGCCTCTTGCTGCTGACCGGCTGGAACCGGCAGACGCCACTGTGCGACCCGATGTGCGGCTCGGCGACCTTCCTGGTCGAGGCGGCGTGGCTGGCGACCGACCGCGCGCCCGGCCTCGGCCGCAGCTTCGCGTTCGAGCGCTGGAAGGACGTCGACGTCGATGCGTGGCGCAAGCTGTTCGACGACGCCGAGGCGCGGGCCCAACGCGGCGCCAGCAAGCTGCCGCCGATCTGCGGCAACGACCGCCATCCTGGCGCCATCGCCATCGCGCAGCAGGCGCTCGCCGCCGCCGGCCTCGCCGGCCGGATCGAAGTGCACCAGGGCGACACCGCCGAGTTCGTGCCGCCGACGCGGCCCGAGATCGTCGTCACCAACCCGCCGTATGGCGATCGCCTGCAGAGCGACCCGGTGGCGCTGGAGCAGAGCTGGTCGGCGCTCGGCCGCTTCCTGCACACGCAGTGCCAGGGCGCTAAGGCGTGGGTGCTGTGTGGCAACGCCGACGTCACGCGGCTGCTGGGCCTGCGCGCGACGGAGAAGCTGCCGGTGAAGAACGGGCCGATCGACTGCCGGTGGTTGAAGTACGAGGTCGACGCCGAGTGAGCGCCTGAGGCCGGACGCGCGGCCGCGCAGCGTGGCCTTCCGTGACGCAGACTCCTAGACCGAGCCGGACGGGCCCCGATTCGCCGGCCCCTGCGCCTGCTCGAACTCCCGGCAGCGGCCGCCGAGCCACCGCCCGAGCCACGCCCACAGCAGCACCACCGGCAGCGCGGCCGCGCACAGCCCAGCGTTGCCAAGCTGCAGCGCGCGCAGGCCCTCGTTGACGCACGCGCCGATCAGGTCACCGAAACGCAGCACCGACGTATCGACGACCGCCTTGGAGACGTACTTCGCCTCCTGGTCGAGCGGCGTGTAGAGCACGTCGCGCGCCGGCTTGTCGAAGGCGAACTGCAGCGTGCGGCGCGCCACCTCGACGACCGCGGTGAGCCCGGCGAGCGGCCAGATCGCCAGCGCCGCGAAGCCGGCGAAGCTGACGAGCGGCATCGCGCACAGCGCGGCGCCGACGCCGAGGAACAGCAGCACGCGGCTGGTGACGAACAGCTGCAGCACGAGGCAGATCGCGTTGTACCACCAGTTCGCGTTGGCCTCGAGCGCGCGCCGCGCGGCCTCGTCCGGCAGCTGCGCCTTCGTGAGCGTGATGCGCTGGAAGTAGAACGTCGTGCCGACGACGGACGCCAGCAGCACGAAGCCGGCGAAGCCGCGCAGGTACGGATCGCGGAGCACGCGGGCGAGGCCCTGCGCGAACGACGGCGCGTCGGCGAGCTGGTGCGCGCGCGGCGCGCGGTCCATGCGGCGGCAGGCGGCCAGCGACCGGCTCCACGCCAGCACGGCGCACTCGACGCCGATGGCCGCGAGCAGCAGCAGCTGCGGGTAGCTCGCCTCGCGCAGGTGAAGCGACGCCGACGAGCCCAGCATCGCGCCGAGCGTGCCGCCGACGCCGATCAGCCCGAACAGCCGCTTGCCCTGCGCCAGCGAGAACCACTCGACGGCGTGCACCCAGACCAGCGTCACGCCGCCGACGGCGAACGCCGACACCCAGGCGTAGAACACCGCGAAGCCCCAGCCGCGCGCGGACGTGAAGTCGAGTTCGCCGATCTGCCCGCCGCCGCCGCGGTAGACGAGCGCCAGCACGACGAAGCTCGCGGCGAAGGCGTGCAGCGCGTACGGCAGGAAGCGGTGCGACGGCAGCCGGCGGACCAGCGCGACGTACGGCTGGTTGAGCAGCGTGACGAAGACGAACGTCAGCGTGAACAGCGGCAAGAGCCGCTCGGGGCCGAACGCCGTGCCGACGTTCTCGCGCAGCGGCCGCAGCAGGTAGTAGCTGAACAGCACGCAGAAGAACGCCACCGCCGTCCACAGCGCAGCACGCCGCTCGGCCGCGGTCGCGTCGTGGAGGCGCAGGAGGCGCAACAGCGGCTGCATCGGCGGAGAGGAGTAGGGGGTGGCGGCGGGGAAGGCCAGCCAACAACCGCGGCGCAGCCGCGGTTGTTGGCTGTTCCCGAGCCGCGGCGCAGCCGCGGTTGGGGCGTGTTCCGAGTCACGGCGTCCCACGGCTGTGGGCGGTTCCGGCGGCAAACGGGCGAGGGGCTGGAGTTCCACCCGCGCCACCACCCATGGGCACGCAACCACCAGTCACCGCACCGACGCGCCCCACCACGCCATCGCGGCGCCAGCGAACAGCCAACCCCACCACGCCGCCGCGTGCGTCCCTCGCGACCGCGCATCCGCCTGGCGCGCCACCCCTCCCCGATTCCCCCCGCCGCCATCGTCGCCTCCCGGCCACACCCCTATCGTCCCGCTCCACCGATGCGCGGCCGCTACGCCCCCCACCTGATCCTGCTGTCCCTGATCGCGATCTGGAGCGCGTCGTTCGTCGTGTCGAAGGTCGCCCTGCGCGCGCTGTCGCCGAGCGGCCTGGTCGCTGCGCGCTTCTGGCTCGCCGTCGTCTGCATGCTGCCGGTCCTCGGCCGCGACGCGCTCGCCGACCTGCGCCGTTCCGTGCGGCCTGGAATCGCCGCCGGCGTCGCGCTGGGCATGGGCTACCTGCTGCAGATGGAAGGCATGACCGAGACCTCGGCGTCGATGGGCGGCCTGCTCGCCGGACTCATCGTGCCACTCGTCGCCGTCGGCGGCTTCGTGTTCTTCGGCGCGCGCATGGGCGGCCTCGCCGTCGGCGGGCTGCTGCTGGCGATCACCGGCATGGTCGCCATCTGCTGGCCGGGCGAGAAGCTGCCGGGCGAACACCAGGACACCTTGCTCGGCATCCTGCTGCAGGTCGGCGCGTCCGCGAGCTACGCCGGCCACGTGCTGATGCTGTCGCGCTTCGGACGCACGCAGCCGGTGGCGGCGTTGGCCTTCTGGCAATTGCTGTTCGTGTCGATCGTCGGCAGCGGCATGGCGATCGCCCACCACGGCGTGACTGCGGATGGCTCGGCACTCAGCGCGGTCGTCTGGACCGGCGAACTCGCGTGGTCGCTGCTGTACCTCGGCGTGCTGGCCACGGCGGTCGGCATCGGCGTGCAGAGCAAGGTGCAGCATCTGGTGCCGCAGGCGCATGTGCCGCTGGTGTTCGCCATGCAGCCGCTGTTCGCCTCCGTGTGCGGCGCGGTGTTCCAGGGGGATCGGCTCGGGGCGCTGCAGTTCGTGGGCGGTGGGCTGATCGTGGTCGGCGTCGTGGTGACGAGCTTCGACCGGCCGCGGGGCGCGGGGCGGATGGGGTAGCGAGCGGCGGGGGGCGTGGGAGACGCCAACCGCGGCGCCAGAGGCTCTGACAGCCCGGGACGGGATGGGGACGCAGCGGGCGAGGCTGGGCCGCCGACTCGGAACGAGTCCACTGCTGGGCTCGTCCTCCGCACGGATTGAGTCACGAGGCGTTGGCAGCGCCGCCGAATCGCCGGCCCGGGGCGGCGGCGCGAACGAATGCCGAACCCCTGCTTGCATCGCGGCCTTTCCGGATGTATTTGTGCGCAATCAAAGTTGGGGTCACGGCGCGCGATGGCGACGAGCAGCACGAGCAAGCAGGCGAAGCGGAAGAAGGCGCGGAAGCCGGGCCGCGCTCCCCTGCAAGCCGCGCTCCCCTTCCGCCAGCGCGGCGGCGCGCGCGAGGGCGCTGGCCGCAAGCCCAACGGCGCTGCCGCGATGATGTCCCGCTCGACGCGCGCCGCGCACGCCGCCTACCACCCAGC
>JBEITC010000513.1:0-2768 GCA_040375075.1 Planctomycetota bacterium
CTCGTCGCCATCGCGGCGCGCGCGCAAGGCGGCCACCCGACGCACCTGCCGCCGGCGTGGGCCCAGGCCTTCGCGGTGCAGTCCGGCACCCTGCAGAGCCTCGCGCTGCCGGCGACGCCGGTCGGCAGCGTCGCGATCCCGCTCGTCATGGCCGGCGTGCCGGAGCTGCTCGAGCTCGCGCCGTTCGACGTGCGCTCGCCCGGGTTCCAGCTGTGGACGCGCAACGGCGATCAGCTCGTCGAGGTCGTGCCGCCGCCGGCGGTGGCGACGTGGCGCGGTGCGATCGCGGGCGAGGTCGGCAGCGCCGTCGCCGCGACGATCGTCGACGGCGGGCTCAAGGCGTACGTGCGCCGTGGCAGCGGCGAAGTGTGGGTCGTGCAGCCGCTGCGCGACGTGATGCCGAACGCGCCGGCGACGACGCACGCAGTCTTCCGCGGCGCCGACACGCTGCCGCAGCCCGGCCACTGCGGCGTCACCCAGACGCCGGTCGCCGTGCCGGCCGGCGGCGGCAACGGCGGCGACGTCGTCTACGTCTGCGAGCTCGCGCTCGAGGCCGACTACCCGCTCTATCAGGCCAACGGCAGCAACCTCACCAACACGCAGAACGACGTGCTCGGCGTGATCAACGCCGTCGACCTGATCTACCGCAACGACGTGCAGGTCGACCTGACGGTGACGCAGCTCGTCGTCGACTCGGCGCCGGACCCGTACACGAGCAGCGTCGCGAACACGCTGCTGACGCAGTTCCAGCAGCGGTGGACGACGACGTACGCGGCGGTGCCGCGCGACATCGCGCACCTGATGACCGGACGCAACGTCGGGCAGGCGAGCGGCGGCACGATCGGCCTCGCCTACGTCGGCGCGGTCTGCAACTTCAACTTCGGCTACGGCCTCTCGCAGACGCGCTGGTCGGCCAACTTCGCGTTGCGCGTCGCGGTGACCGCCCACGAGATCGGCCACAACTTCAACGCCGCGCACTGCGACGGCCAGACCGGCTGCGCGATCATGTGCAGCGGCGCCGGCGGCTGCACCGGCGTGGTCAACACGTTCAGCGCCTACGAGCGCGCGCAGATCACCGCGTTCCGCGCCTCGGCGCCGTGCCTGACCTTGGCGCCGACGACGCCGCAGATCACGTCGACGACGCCCAACACCTTCCTGACCGCCAACCCGCCGCAGATCACGCTCAACGGCTCCGGCTTCTACGGCGTCAACCTCGTCACGATCGGCGGCCTGCCGGTGACCACCGGCATCACGGTGGTCAACGACACGCAGGTGCGCTTCACGCCGCCGGTCGGCGTGCCGCTCGGCCCGCAACTGCTCTCGGTGGCCAACGCGGCCGGCACGAGCAACGCGCAGCTCGTCATCGTCAATCCGGCCAATCCGTGCCTGCTGTTCGTGCCGACGGCGACGTACGGCGGCGCGACGCTCAACTGGCGCATGGGCGGCTGGCCGTCCGATCCGGCGATCCTCGGCGTCAGCGTCGTCAACTCGACGTCGCCGTTCCTTGGACAGCAGCTGATGGACGGCTTCCTGACGCTGTGGAACGGCGTGCTCGACAGCCGGGGCCTCGCCAACTTCTCGGTCGTCGTGCCGCCGGGCCTGTTGACCGGCTTCACGATCTACTCGCAGCTGCTCGACATCGATCCGGCGACCAACACGCTGCGCAGCGTCTCGACCCTGCCCGGCACCTGGATCGTGTTCTAGGCGCTGCGGCGGCCTCGGCCGGCGGTGCCCTCAGGCCGGCGGCAGGCTCAGGCCGGCGGTGCCGTCAGGCCGTCGGCACCCTCAGGCCGGCGGTGGGTCGGTTGGCAGTCGCCAGCGTGGTTCCGCGGGAGTCGGCTCGGCCACCCGATCGGCTGGCGGCGCCGTCGCTAGCGGCCGCGGTTCCCGGTCGGACGGGGCGGATGCGGAAGGGTGCGCCATGCCCCTGCCAGTGGCGCATGGGGGGCAATCGTCTCGGGGGACCAATCCTTTACGTGGGGGATGGCATCGGTCGCCGTAACCTGCCCCCGTCGCTGGCCCGACTCCGGCCGACCCGGATCCGGCAGCGCGCGCACCGCATTCCCACGATGACCATGAAGATCCGCATCGCTTCCCTCCTCCTCGCCCTCGCCCTGCCGCTCTGCGCCCAGGACGCCGGCGCCCCGGCCGACGCCGAGAACATGTTCTACAAGGCCTTCTACCTCGAGAAGGGCCAGCGCGACTTCGCCGGCGCGATGGCGCTGTACGAGCAGTTCCTGACCAAGGCGCCGGAGCACAAGCTCGCCGCCGAGGCCGCCAAGCAGCAGTACCGCCTGCTCGACGCGACCGGCAAGACGAAGGAGCGCGACGCCTTCAAGGCCAAGTACGAGAAGCTGCTCGGCGCGGTCGCCGCGGCTCCGGCCCCGACGCCGGCGACGCAGGAGCGTCCGGCGGGCGAGCGTCCGGCGCGCGGCCAGGGCGGTCAGCAGGGTGGCCAGGGCGGGCGCGCTCGCGGCGGCGTGATGGGCGCCATCATGAGCGGCAAGCCCGTCGCCGAGATGAGCGACGAGGAGATCACCCAGCTCAAGACCGGCATCGACCAGTCGAGCGGGATGATCGAGATGATGCGCGAGCGCAGCCCGGAGCAGGCCGACAAGCTCGAGAAGGGCATGGCCGACCTGAAGGCGGCGCTCGACAAGGGCGACAAGGCCGCGGCGCAGACGGCGCTCGACACGCTCAAGGGCGCCATGCCGCAGCGCGGCGGCCGCGGCAACCGCGGTGGTGGCGGCGGTGAGGCCGGCGGCGCC
>JBEITC010000424.1:0-3670 GCA_040375075.1 Planctomycetota bacterium
CCGGGGACGCGGCGAGCGCGCGGGCGAGCCACGGCGCGTCGATCGCCGGCAAGGTGCCGGCGTCGGTCAGGTCGCGGTCCGCCGCGCGCGGCAGCGCAGGCGCGGCGACGCCGAGCGCGGCCGCGAGACGAGCGAGGACTTCCGATGCGGACGGCGACGCCATGCGTGTCAGCCTGCCCGCTGCCCGCGGCGATGCAAGGCGCGTGGCGCCGTGCCGTCGCTCACTTGCCGGCGGCCTTCTTCTTCTTGCCCTTGCTGGCGCCGGGATCCGGCTTGCCCTGCGCTGCGGCCCAGGCGATCTCCTGCAGGCGCTTCTGCGCCGCCGGCGACGGCGACTTCGTCGTGATGCCGCGGTGGTCCGGCGCGTCGAACAGCGCGATGGTCCAGCGATTGCGCACGGCGGTTGCGGGCAGGCCGATCGGCGACTCGCCCGACAGCGCCGCGAAGTGCACGAGCCCGACCAGCCACGCGCCCTGCGGCGACAGGTGGATGTCGTCCTCGAAGAAGTCCTTCACGCCCGCGAAGCCGTCGATCGTGCCGGCCTGCGCGGCGTCGACGGCCATGCCGAGCGCGCGGCCGGCGGGGATGAGCGCGAACTTGGTCTTCGGCATCGCCTTCTGCATGTCGGCGACGAGTCCGTCCCACATCGGCGCGTCGGCGTCGATGCGCTCGCGCCACTTGAGGCCCATCGTCGGCCCGCGGTCGTACATGCAGCCCTGCTCGGTGCCGCTGTGGATGCAGTGCCACGGCTCGTAGACGTACACGCGCGCCTTCGGCGACTTCTCGACCAGCGCCTTGGCGAGGCGCAGGCCGTGGTCGAGCGTGTCGACGAGGTCCGGCTTGCCGCGCGGGACGCTCTCGACCATCACGAGCGCGTCCCAGCCGCCCTTGGCGAACTCGTCGAACCAATGGCCGCCGAACTGCGCCTCCTGCTCGACGCGCTTCGCCGGCGGCAGGTCGATCTGGCCGTGCTGCGCGGCGAGCGAGCCGCCGACGATGTGCTGCTCGCGGAAGCGGAAGTCGAGCTTGCCGCCGTCCGCCGTCCGGGCCGCGAACAGCGCCGCGACGACGTCGGGGATGCGGTACGCGAGGCTGTGGCCGATGTAGAACGCATCGAGCCGGCCGTCGGGGCACTCGGGCTTCGGCAGCGCGCGTCCGGCCTCCTTGCCGCCGTCCTTCGACTGGGCGGCGAGCGGCGCGATGAGCAGGGCGCAGACGGCGGCGACGGCGATCACGTGCATGGAGCGAAGCCTTCGCGCCGTTCGTCGACGCGCGCGACGGAGGCTCGCGCCGCGGCAGCCGGTTGTCAACCGGCCGGCCGGGCGCCGGGGTCCAGCGCCGGTCAGCGGATGGTGAAGTCGACCGTGTCGCTCAGGTCGAGGATCGACAGGCAGCTCGTGCCGCCGGCGCTGTAGCCCTGCACCGAGAGCGTCGTGCCGACGAACACGGCGTTGTTGGGGATCGCGAACGTCAGCGGGTTGCTCGACAGGATGCCGTTCTGCACGCCGAGGATGCAGTTGCAGTTGGCGAGCACGCCGGCGAGCGGGATGTAGCCCGGGAAGCCGAAGACCGTGCCCGAGACGCCGGTGTCGGGCACCGAGATGGTCACCGAGTTGCCGACCGTCGGGTTGCCGCTGTAGCTGATCGGCAGCGTGCCGCACTGCGTCGGATAGACGCCGAACGTCGTGCCTGCCGTGTAGCCGCCGTAGAGCAGGGCGACCACGCTGCTGGCCGGCGGCGTGATGAAGTCGCCGGCGATCAGCGCGTAGCGCGCGTTCGCCGCGTAGTCGGCGCCGCGGAACGCCGCCGGCCGGGCGGCGTACAGGCCGGTCAACACGACGCGGCTCTCCTCGACGCGCGGCTGGCCGAGCACGCCGTTCTGCGACGGGAAGGCCACGGTGTCGAGCAGCGCGAACGGCGTCGGGTTCGTGTTCGGTTGTTCGTTGTAGGCGATGCAGAAGCGCGCGCCGTCGCTGTCGACCTGCACGCCGAAGTGGCCCAGCGCCGCGTACGCGCCGCCGGCGGAGATGGCGTCGAGGTTGAAGCCCGGATCGAGGGTGGCGTTGCTCTGCACGAGACGGCCGTGGACGTCCGTCGGCTGCGTCGACGGGTTGGTGGTGTAGGTCCAGGCGACGAGGAAGCGCGCCGCGCCAGCGCCGACGTCTGCCGCCGAACTGGCGCTCGGGAGCGACTCCCACGCCAGCGACGTGGCGATGCCGAAGTCGGGCGACGTCACGACGCCGTTCCAGTTGACGATCGCGCCGCGCACGTCGGCGTCGAACGGCGCTGACTGCCAGTCGTGCTGCCAGGTCACCATCCACAGGTCGCCGGCGTTGGTGTTGCTGATCGAGGGGTTGCTCTCGGCCGCGCCGGTGGTCGAGAAGGTCGACAAGCGCGTCGGGGTCGCGTTGGCCACGACGCCGTTCGGGTCGACCATCTTGCAGTACACGTCGGTGTTCGTCGCCGTGACCTGCTTGGTGAACACGACGCAGTAGTACGACGGCGCCCAGGAGATGGGGTACGGATCGCCGCCGACGTCGGGCGTGAGCGCGTTGCCGGGCAGGCCGGTGACGCCTGCGCGTTCGATGTCGATCTTCGCGCTCATCGCGCCGTTGGTCGCCACCGTGCGGCCGGAGACCCACGTGAGGCCGCTGTGCGATGCCTGTCCGACGACGAGGAAGTTGCCGGCGGCGCCATTGCTGGCGGCGCGCGGCCGTTTCCAGTCCTCGGCCGTGTAGTCGATGGCGACGGGGCCTGCGAGCAGGTTCCAGCCGTTGTCGTAGACGGCGGCGTAGCAGTCCTCGTCGTTCAGCGACCACACGCGCGTCCACGTCGCCAGGATGTAGTCGGGGTTCGCGCGCGTGGCGACGTCGCCGAGCGTCTGGTCCATCGGGCTCGGGCCGAGCAGCGCGGCGCTCATGAGGATCGGATCGAGCACCAGCGGCAGCTGCGCGTCGGCGACGAACTCGGCCGGGATCGTCATCGCGATGGCGTCGCCGCTCCAGCCGATCGCCAGCGGCAGACGGCGGCCGGCGGCGTCGATGGCCACGGCCTTGGTGTAGTCGACGTGGCCGAGTTCGCCGGCGAAGCGCAGGCCGCCGACGATCGGCTCGGCGCGCAGCTCCGACGCGACGGCGATCTCGACCTCGATGGCGCCGCGGTTGGGCAGCGCATGGAACACGAACGACTGCTCGACGGCGCGCATGGCGAGGTCGTAGGTCTCGACCACGGCGCCACGGCCGACGCGGACGGACCTGCCCGCGACGACCGGCTGGCCGACGGCGAGTTCGAGCGGCGTGCCGCCGACGCGCGCGGCGCGCAAGCTGAGGTCCAGCGGGAAGTGGCGCGGCGTCTTGCTGCCGAAGAACGGCAGGTAGTGGCAGGTCGCGCCGTCGAAGCGGGCCTTCCAGTCGGCGCCGAGGGCCCAGACCGAACCGTCCGGCTGGGCGTCGACCAGCACGTCTGCGGGCTCGACCGCGGCGTGCGCCGGCGTCGTCACGGCCGGGACGCCGCGCGGGTTGGCGCGGGCGGCGTCGACGACGGGACGGTCCTGGGGCAGGATCTGGGCGAGGAGGCCCGGCGCCAGGAAGGCGAGGGGCAACAGCGTGCCGGCAAGGTTGGTCATGGGGGGCTCTGCTTGGGTACGCCCTCCGCAGCGGCGAACGCGCCG
>JBEITC010000285.1:0-5297 GCA_040375075.1 Planctomycetota bacterium
GCCGCGCGCCAGGCGGCGGCCGGAAGGTGCCGCAGGGCCGCCACCGCGCCTGCGCCCGCGGCGTAGGCGGCAGGGACGGCGAGGGGAAGGGCGGCGCCGGCGATCGCTGCGGCGTGGGACGCTTCGGGGTTCGTCGCTGTCATCGCGCAGGATGGTGGCTCCTGGGCGGCCATTGCGCGATGCCGCGAAACCGATAGGAGTGTGCGGAAAATACGAACATGACCGACGGCCTGAACTTCCATCACCTCCGCTACTTCTGGGCCGTCGCCAAGGAGGGCGGCATCAACAAGGCCTCGACGCGGTTGCACGTGGCGCCGTCGTCGCTGTCGGCGCAGATCCGGTTGCTCGAGGATCGGATCGGCCAGCCGCTGTTCGTGCGGGCCGCCCGCGCCATGCGACTCACCGAGGCCGGCCGCATCGCCCTCAACTACGCCGAGTCCATCTTCGCGGCCGGCGACGAGCTGCAGGCGGTGCTGCGCGGCCGCGTCGAGACGCGGCGCAACGCGATCCGCATCGGCGCCGTCGCGACGCTCTCACGCAACTTCATCGACAACTTCCTGCAGCCCCTCCTCGGGCGGGACGACGTCCGGCTGTCCGTCACCTCGGGCACGCTGCGCGAACTGCTCGGACAGTTGCGCGTGCACAGCCTCGACCTCGTGCTGGCGAACCAGCGCGTCGCGCCGACGAACGAGGACCCGTGGCGGTGCCGGCGCATCGCCCGGCAGCCCATCAGCCTCGTCGGCCGGCCCGCCGGACGGCGTCGGGCCTTCCGGTTCCCCGAGGACCTCGAAGGCGCCGCCCTGGTGTTGCCGAGCGTCGAGAGCGAGTTCCGCGCGGCGTTCGACCTCGCCTGTCGCAGGCTCGGCGTGCGCTACGACCTGCGCGCCGAGGCCGACGACATGGCCTTGCTCCGCCTGCTGGCGCGCGACACCGGCAGCGTCGCGCTGCTGCCGACCATCGTCGTGCAGGACGAGCTGCGCAGCGGGCAGCTCGTCGAGCTGTGCCAGGTGCCGCAGTTGTACGAGTCGTTCTACGGCATCACCGCGCAGCGCCGGTTCATGCCGTCGACGTTGCGCACGCTCCTCGCGCGTCCGGAGGACGCCCCGCTCACGCGACCTGCCGCGTCGAAGCGGTGAGCGCGCCGGCGCGGCCTCACGCCTTGACGTAGAAGAAGATCAGGTTGTTGAGCTTCGGGCCGACGGCCGGATCGACGGCGAGCGTGAACGTCGCGTTGTCGGGCCGGAGGACGTCGGTGCGCTGCTCGCCGAGCAGCGTGTCGTTGTTGTAGAGGCGCACGACCAGCGCGACCTTGCCGAACAGCGGGTGCTCGGCCGACAGCTGGAACGGCCGGATGACCAGCTGCTTCTGGTCCTGCAGCCGGCACTGCCAGCCCTTGCTGATCGGCGCGCCCTTCTTGCCGGCGCCGCCGAGGTGCTCGGCCGACGCGGTGTCGACGAGCGGGCCGTAGGCCCAGGGCACCTCGCGGTTGTTCGGGTCGGCGGCAGCGCCGTCGCAGCCGGCAAGGACGGCGGCGAACAGCACGGAGAAGAGCGTGCGGGCAGAGATCGCGGAAGGCGGCGTGGCGCGCATGCCAGGACGATCCGAAGCAGCCGGCGCGAATGCAAGCCGGCGTCCTGCGTCCTCGTCGCGTGCGCCGCGCGCGTCGCTGCGCCATGCTGCGGCGATGGCCAGCGCCAACTTCCAGGAACTCGACGTCGCCGACACCGACCTCGGCGAACTCGTGCTGCGTCGCCGCCGCACCGTCGCCGCCGGCGACGAGTGGGTCTACGAGGTCAAGCTCGCCGGCCGCTTCCTGATGTCGAGCCTCAACACGCAGAGCGAGCGCGAGCTCGCCGACCGCGCGCTGGCGAAGCTCGCCGGCGACGGCCTGCGCGTGCTCGTCGGCGGCCTCGGCCTCGGCTTCACCGCCGCCGCGGCCTTGCGCGATCCGCGCGTCGCGCAGGTCGACGTCGTCGAGCGCCTGCCACAGGTGATCGACTGGCATCGCCGCGGCCTCGTGCCGCTCGGCGCGTCGCTGTGCGCCGACGCGCGCTGCCGCTTCGTGCTCGGCGACTGCCTGCAGTTGCTGCAGCAACCGGGCGAGCTGTACGACGCCATCCTGATCGACATCGACGACTCGCCGATCCATCTGCTCGACGCCAGCCACGAGTCGTTCTACGCGGTGGCCGGCCTGCAGGCAGCGCGGCGGCGGCTGCGGACCGGCGGCGTGTTCGCGCTGTGGACCAGCCTGCCGGCCGAGCCCGAGGTGACGGCGCGAATGGGCGCGGCGTTCGCCGACGCGGCGGTCGAGACCGTCGTGTTCGACAACCCGCTGCTCGAAGAGCCGGAAGCGAACGCGCTGTACTTCGGCCGCGCGTAAGCGCTGGCATGCTGCCCGACGCTCGTCGGCGGCGGGGACTGTAGACTGCGGCGATGCCCCGCTGCGTTCCGCGCTTCCTCGCTTCGTTGCTCCTGGTCGTCGCCGCCGCCGCGCCCGCGCAGTCGTGGAGCCAGGCCACGCCGGGCGTGGCGCCGTCGCTGCGCAACAGCGCCGGCATGGCCCACGACGACGCCACCGGCGCGACGCTGCTGTTCGGCGGCTACGACGGCACGGGCGTGCCGCTCGGCGACACGTGGCGGTGGGACGGCGGCAACTGGCAGCCGGTCCCCGCCGCCGGCCCGTCGGCGCGGTGGGGCCACGGCCTCGTGTTCGATCGCGCGCGCCGGCGCTTCGTGCTGTTCGGCGGCTTCCGGGCGAACACGATGCTGCAGGACGTCTGGGAGTTCGACGGCGCGACGTGGACGCAGGCGAACCCGCCGAGCAGTCCGCCGCCGCGCGCCTACCACGCGATGGCGTACGACGCGGCGAACCGCCGTACGGTCGTCTTCGGCGGCGCGACGCACAACAGCGCGCTGCTCGGCGACTGTTGGGCGTGGGATGGCGCGACGTGGAGCGCGATCGCGACGCCGGCGGCGCTGACGCCGCGGCGCGGCGCGGCGATGGCCTACGACGTGCGCCGGCGCCTCGTAAGCCTGTTCGGCGGCGAATGGAACGGCGTCGTGTCGGCGGAGACGTGGCTGCTGGACGGCGCGTCGTGGTCGGCGGTCGCGACCAATCCCGCGCCGCCGGCGCGGCAGGCCGCGGCGATGGCGTACGACGGCGTGCGCGAGGTCGTGGTGATGGCGGGCGGCGCCGACGCGGGCTTCGCGACGAATCTCGGCGATTGCTGGGAGTTCGACGGCCGGCATTGGGCGCCTGCGCCCGCCGGACCGTCGGCGCGTCACGGCGCGGCGCTGGCCTTCGACGCGTGGCGCGGCGGCATGGTGCTGTTCGGCGGTGGCACGGCCGGCGGCTACGTCGGCGACACGTGGCGGCGCACGGCGGCGGCGCCGGCGACGACGGCGTGGACGGTGGCGAGTTCCACGGGCCCCGTGGGCGCCCTGTATCCGGCGATGGCCTACGACGCCGCACGCGGCCAGACCGTCGTCCACGGCGGCTTCCTGCTCACCGGTCCGGGCTGGATGGGCGGGGGCAGTTCGAGCGTAAGCACGAGCACGCTGACGCGCCTGTGGAACGGCACGACGTGGACGTCGACGAACAGCCTGCCGGCGCGCCATTCCCACGCGATGGTCTACGACGGGGCGCGCGCGAAGGTCGTGCTCTTCGGCGGCGCGTTCTCCTCCTACCCGATGCCGGCCACCGTGCACGGCGACACCTATGAATGGGACGGCGCGGTGTGGACGCAGGCCGCTGTCGGCCAGCCGGGGCCGTCGCCGCGCATGGGGCACGGCATGGCCTACGACAGCGTCCGCAACCGCGTGGTGCTGTTCGGCGGCACGGACGCGACGCAGAGCGCCAGCGTGGCCACGGCCGACACCTGGGAGTACGACGGCGTCGCGTGGCTGCAGCGCAGCCCGCCGCAGTCGCCGTCGCCGCGGTACGCGCACGCGATGGCGTTCGATCCGTCGCGCGGTCGCACCGTGCTGCACGGCGGCTACGCGCCGGGGCTCGACGACGCGACCTGGGAGTACGACGGGGTGACTTGGACGCAGGCCGTCGGCGCGACGCCATCGCCGCGCGCCCGCCACGCCATGGCCTTCGACGCCGGGCGCGGCGCGCTCGTGCTCACCGGCGGCGACGAGGGCGACTTCTGGGAGCGGATCGGCACGGTGTGGACGCGCGCGAGTTCGCCGAATCCGGGCCCGCGCCACCTCGGCCACATCGCCTACGACAGCGCGCGCCAGCGCATGGTGCTGTTCGGCGGCGTCGGCCTGAAGACGCCGGGGGTGTCGGACACCAGCCAGACCTTCGACGCGTACCCGCGCGACACGTGGGAACTCACCCCGGCGACGCTCGCCGGCCCGTACGCGACCGCCTTCGCCGGCGAGTTCGGCTACGGCTGCGGTCCGGATCCGTTCCGCCTGCGCCAGTTCCCCGGCGTGCCGCCGGTGCTCGGCGGCCACCTGCACGTGGTGGTGGAGCGCGCGTACCGCTACGCGCCGATCGAGCCGACGCTGCTCGCGTTCGGCACGAGCGCGACCGATCTGCCCGGCGGCGTGCCGCTGCCGATCGCGCTGCCGGGCGTGCTGCAGCCGGGCTGCATGGTGTGGCAGTCGGCGGACATCGCCACCGGGGTCGGGATCGCCACGGCCCAGCCCGGCGCGTTCTTCCTGCGCGTCGCGATCCCCAATTCGCCGGCATACCTGGGCCTGCGGCTGCACGCGCAGGCGTGGGGGCTCAGCCTGGTGGCGAGCGGCGTCTTCGCCAGCAACGGCCTGACCTGGCAGATCGGCAACGTCTGAGTCGCGGCGATGCGGGCGCCGTCGACGCCAGGGGATCTCGCCATGCATCTTGACATGGCGAGATGGCGAGTTATGCTGGGCGCATGCGCGATGTGAAGGACGAAGCGCCGACGGGGAAGAAGGAGGACGGGTTCAGCCTGCAGGAACTGTCCGAGCAGACCGGCGTCGAGCAACGGACGATCCGCAGCTACGTCGAGCGCGGCCTGCTGCCGGGGCCCGAGACGCTCGGCCGCGGCGCCCGCTACCCGCACGAGGCCCTCGACCGCCTGCGCGTCATGCAGTTGCTGCGCGACGCCAACCGCGACCTCTCGCTCGACCAGATCCGCGTGCTGCTGCAGAGCCTCAGTCCGGCACAGCTCGCCGACATCGCCACCGGCCGCCAGCGCATCGCCGGCGTGATCGACACCGATGCGGCGCCGTCTGGCCGCGGTCGTGGCGACGCGCTCGCATACCTGCAGGCGCTGCGCGCGAATGCGCCGTCGTTGCGTCGTCGC
>JBEITC010000094.1:0-10386 GCA_040375075.1 Planctomycetota bacterium
AGCCACCGTCGGCCTGCGCACGCTCGGGTCCGGCAGCGGCTCCGGCCGCAACGAGTACACGCTCGACTTCCAGCAGGGCTTCTACGGCGACGGCGACTACGTCGACCCGGTCGCCGGCGGCACGTTCGTCTACGAGACGCTTCGGCCGATGACGGGCCTGCAGTTCCTGTTCGACCCCGGCTTCGGCGAACTGCGCGTGCTCGGCGCCGGCGGCACCAGCGTCACCATCGTCCCCGTGGACTTGTTCAACGTCGAGTTGCTGGTCGACGAGAACGGCGACGGCGAAACGGACACGACGATCGCCACCGAGTGGGCGGCGCTCTGAGCGCGACGACCTGACGCGGGACGAAGCGCTCGTTGGCGCGTCGCCGGGGCGGCGGCTACGACTGCGGCATGCGCGCCACCCTCGCCGTCGCCCTGTCCCTGTTGTCCGCCTGCGCCCGGCCGGAGCCCGCCGCCGCGCCGACGCCGGTCGCCCCCTTGGGCCTGCTCAACGAGGCCCGCCCGGCGCCCGGCCTGATCACCAGCGGCCAGCCGACGGAGGCGCAACTCGCCGCCTTGCCAGCCGCCGGCGTCGCCACCGTGATCCACCTGCGCCCCTCGACCGAGGACGGCACCGGATGGGAAGAGGCGAAGGCGAAGGACCTCGGCGTCGCGTTCGTACGTCTGCCCATCGACGGCGCCAAGGACGTCACCGAGGCCAACGCACGCAAGCTCGCCGAGCTGCTGGCGGGCGCCAAGGGCCCCGTGCTGCTCAGCTGCGGCAGCAGCAACCGCTGCGGCGCGCTGCTCGCGCTCAAGGCGTTCTACGTCGACGGCAAGAGCAAGGACGAGGCGCTCGCCTTCGGCCGCAGCGGCGGGCTGAAGGCGCTCGAGCCGACGGTGACGGCGCAGTTGGCGAAGTGACGCAGCGGCGCGGCGATCGCCGCGCCCCTCACGCCTTGCGGACCGCCAGCTTCACGCCAGCGCCCGCGCCCGAGCCGACCTTGCCCTCGGCCGCGAACGCGCCCGCCGCCGCCGGCCCCGCGGTCAGCGACGTCGCCAGCACCTGCTCGGACACGTAGGCCGCGTGCGCCTGCACCGCCGCCGTCGTCGCGGCGTCGGCCTCGAACGCCACGTGCACGCGGTCGCTGACGTGCAGGCCGGCGTCCTTGCGCGCCTGCTGCACGAGGCGGACGAAGTCGCGCGCGACGCCTTCCTGCTCGAGCTCCGGCGTGACCGCGGTGTCGAGCACCAGCACGACGTCGTTGGTCGACAGCGCCGCGGCGGTGATGCCCTCCTTGGGCACGAGCTGCAGCACGTACTCGCCCTTCGTCAGCACGGCGCCGCCGATCTCGGCGGCGTCGCCGACGAGCTTCCAGGCGCCGGTCTTCGTCGCCGCGAGCACGTCCTTCATCTTCGGGCCGAGCTTCGGGCCGAGCGCCTTGGCGTCGATCTGCAGGCGGAAGCTGCCGTACGCGCCGATGTCGGCGGCGAAGCCGACCTGCTTGACGTTGAGCTCGTCCTGCAGGAGGTGCGCGAACGGCCCCATCGCCGCGGCGTCGACGCCGGCGAGCGTGACCTGCGGCAGCGGCAGGCGCGTGCGCAGCTTCTTCGCCTCGCGCAGCGCGAGGCCGACCGAGCACGCGTCGCGCACGCGGTCCATCTGCGCGACCAGCTGCGCGTCGTGCGGCAGCGCCACGTCGTCCGGCCACTTGGCCAGGTGCACCGACTCCTCGCCGGTGAGGCCGGTGTAGACCGCCTCGGTCAGCAGCGGCAGGAGCGGCGCGGCGGCGCGGCACAGCACGACGAGGCAGGTGTAGAGCGTGTCGTACGCGTCCTTCTGGTCGGCGGCGCCGGTCTCGCCCCAGAAGCGCGGGCGGCTGCGGCGGATGTACCAGTTGTTGAGCGCGTCGAGGTACTCCTTCACCACCTGGCAGGCGGCGGCGATGTCGTAGGCGTCCATCGCCTTCTGCACGCCCGCGACCAGCGCGCGCGTCTTGCCGAGCGCGTAGCGGTCGAGCGCGCCCTGCTGGTCGGCGCGCAGTCGCGCCTTCACGCCGTCGGCGTTCGCGTACAGGGTGAAGAAGTAGTAGGCGTTCCAGATCGGGTTGAGCACGAGGCGCACGACCTCGTGGATCTGCTTGCCGTCCTTCTGGATCTGCAGGTCGCCGCCGCGCAGGATCGGCGAGCTCATCAGGAACCAGCGCAGCGCGTCGGCGCCGGTCTTCTCGAACATCTCGACCGGGTCGGGGTAGTTGCGCAGCGACTTCGACAGCTTCTGGCCGTGCTCGTCGAGCACGACGCCGTGGCAGATCACGTTCTGGAACGGCGGCTTGTCGAACAGCCCCGTCGCAAGCACGACGAGCGTGTAGAACCAGCCGCGCGTCTGCGCGACGTACTCGACGATGAAGTCGGCCGGGAAGTGGCTCTCGAACCACTCCTTGTTCTCGAACGGGTAGTGCACCTGCGCGAACGGCATCGAGCCCGACTCGAACCAGCAGTCGAGCACCTCGGGCACGCGCCGCATCGTCGACGTGCCGGTCGGATCGTCCGGGTTGGGGCGCGTCAGCGAGTCGATGAACGGCCGGTGCAGGTCGGCGACCTTGACGCCGAAGTCGCGCTCCAGCTCGGCGATCGAGCCGTAGACGTCGGTGCGCGGATAGCGCGGGTCGTCGCTCTTCCACACCGGGATCGGCGCGCCCCAGAAGCGGTTGCGCGAGATCGACCAGTCGCGGGCGTTCTCCAGCCACTTGCCGAACTGGCCGTCCTTCACGTGCTCCGGGATCCACTGGATCGTCTGGTTGTGCGCGATCATCCGGTCCTTGATCGCGGTCACCTTGACGAACCATGCGCCCGGGATCGCCTTGTAGATCAGCGGCTCGCGCGTGCGCCAGCAGTGCGGGTAGTTGTGCTCGTAGGTGACGTGGCGCAGCAGCACGCCGCGGTCCTTGAGGACCTTGATGATCTCCTTGTTGGCGTCGAACACGAGCGTGCCCTGCCAGTCGGGCACCTCGGCGGTGTAGCGGCCGCGTTCGTCGACCGGGCAGACGAGCTCGATGCCGTTCGCCTCGCAGACCTTCTGGTCGTCCTCGCCGAAGCCCGGCGCCATGTGCACGACGCCGGTGCCCTCGGTGGTGTCGACGAAGTCGCCGCCGAGCACGCGGAAGCAGTTCTTCCGGCCGGCGAAGTACGAGAACATCGGCTCGTACGCGCGCCCGATCAGGTCCTTGCCCTTGAGCGCGCCGACTTGCTCGAAGCCCTCGAGCTCCTTCTTGTAGGCGGCGACGGTGGCGGCGCCGAGCACGTAGCGGACGTCGTCCTTCTGCACGATCGCGTAGTCGATCTCCGGACCGACGGCGAGCGCGAGGTTGCTCGGCAGCGTCCACGGCGTCGTCGTCCACACCAGGATGCGCAGCGGGCCAGGGTCGCCGGCGCGCGGCTGCAGCGTGAACGCGACGGTGATCGCCGGGTCCTGGCGCGGCCGCGTCGCGTCGTCGATGCGCGTCTCGAAGTTGCTGACCGGCGTCTGCAGCGCCCACGAGTACGCCATCACGCGCTGGCCTTCGTAGACGAGCCCCTTTCCGTGCAGCGTCTTGAACGCCCACAGCACGCTCTCCATGTAGGAGAGGTCCATGGTCTTGTAGTCGCGGTCGAAGTCGACCCAGCGCGCCTGGCGCGTGACGTAGTTGCGCCACTCCTTGGTGTAGCGCTGCACGCTGCGCCGGCAGGCGTCGTTGTACTTCTCGAGGCCGATCGACTGCACCGCCTGCGCGCCGCTCAGCCCGAGCTCCTTCTCGGCCTCCATCTCGGCCGGCAGGCCGTGGCAATCCCAGCCGAAGCGCCGCTCGACGCGGCGGCCGCGCATCGTCTGGTAGCGCGGCACCACGTCCTTGACGAAGCCGGTCAGCAGGTGCCCGTAGTGCGGAAGCCCGTTGGCGAACGGCGGGCCGTCGTAGAACACGAACTCCGAGGCGCCGGTCGGCCGCTGTTCGACCGACCGCCGGAACGTCGCATCGCGCTCCCAGCGGGCCAGCGTCGCCGCCTCGAGCTGCGGAAAGTTCGCCTGGGCGGAGACCTCGGGGTACGGCTTGTTGGCGGGCGACGGTGCAGTCATGCGTGCAGCGCAGTTTGGCCGCGCCGGCCGGGCGGCGCAAACGCGGCGCGGCGAAGCCCATCGTCCGCCGCCGCGTCGGCGCGCATAGCATCCGCGCGATGGCCGAACCCGACGACGATGCCGACGCGCCGAAGCCGACGCGCCACCCGGTCGTCGACTGGCTCGAGGCCGCGCAGTTGGCGCCGCAGCCCGAACGGCCGTGCTCGTACCTGCCGGGCATGGTCGCGCGCGAGCGCGCCTTCCGGGCCGCGCGGCTCGACGGCGCCGGCTACCACGCGCTGATGGACCGCGGCTTCCGCCGCGCCGGCGACGTCTTCTACGCCATGGACTGCCCCGACTGCCGCCGCTGCGTGCCGCTGCGCGTGCCGGTCGCGACGTTCGAGCCGACGCGCAGCCAGCGGCGCGCGCTGCGCAAGAACGCCGACGTGTCGATGTTCGTGCGGCCGCCGTCGTGCAGCGAAGCGACGTTCGACCTGTACCGCCGCTACCTGCGCCACCAGCATCCAGGCAGCGAGCCGGACGCCGACTACGCGGCGTTCCGCGCCGGCCTCTACGCCGACGTCGTCGACACCGTGGAGGCGGTCTACATGCTCGGTGAACGCGTCGTCGCCATCAGCCTGCTCGACGTCTGCGCGCAGTCGGTCTCGGCGGTGTACTGCTTCTACGAGCCCGAGCTCGCGCGCCGCAGCCTCGGCGTCTTCAGCGCGCTCGCCGAGATCGAGTGGACGCGGCAGGTCGGCGTGCCGCACTACTACTTCGGCTACTGGATCGAGGGCGCCGCAACGATGGCGTACAAGGCCGAGTACGGGCCGCACGAGCTGCTGCGGGACGGCGTCTGGTGCCCGGCCTGACGCCGTGCGGCGCCGCGTAGACGCGGGCGACGGAGCTTCACGTGGCCCACACGACGCGTTCGCACGCGTTCCTAGCGTGCTGGGGTCGTTTCCACGACCCAGCACACCATGAACCTCGCCACCCAAGCTCTCGCACTCGTTGCCTTCGCGGCCACCGCCGCTGCGCAGTCCCCCCTCACCCCCGGCAACCTCGTCGTCTCGCGCGTCGGCGACGGCGCCGCGGCGCTCGCCAACACCGCGACCGCGCGCTTCCTCGACGAGTACACGCCCGCCGGCGTGCTCGTGCAGACGATCGCGCTGCCGACGGCCGTCGTCGGCGCCAATCGTCGCCTCACCGACTCCGGCACCGCGACGTCCAACGGCTTCCTGACCCAGTCGGTCGACGGCCGCTACCTGATCGCCACCGGCTACGACGCCGCGCCGGGCACGGCCTCGGTGACGAGCAGCGCCTCGGCGACGGTCAACCGCGTCATCGCGCGCATCGGCCTCGATGGCGTCGTCGACACGAGCACGGCGCTCTCCGACGCGTACACGGCCAACAACGTCCGCAGCGCCTGCACCGTCGACGGCAACCAGTTCTGGACCAGCGGCACCGGCACGGCGCCGACGCCGGGCGTGCGCTACGTCGCCGCGCTCGGCGCGACGACCTCGACGCAACTCAGCGCGTCCGTGACGAACATCCGCTGCGTCGACATCGTCAACGGCCAGCTCTTCTGCTCGACGGCGTCGGGCGCCTTCCAGGGCGTGAGCACGGTCGGCGTCGGCTTGCCGACGACGAGCGGCCAGGCGACGTCGCTGCTGCCGGGCTTCCCGACGGCCGCGGGCCCGAGCAGCTACGACTTCTTCTTCGCCGACGCCAACACGCTCTACGTCGCCGACGACCGCACGACGGGCGTTGGCGGCGTGCAGAAGTGGACGCTCGCCGGCGGCACGTGGACGCTCGCCTACACCTTGGCGCCGGCGCTGAATGCCGGTTGCCGTGGCCTCTCGGGCAAGGCCGACAACGGCGTGGTGACGCTCTACGCGACGACGACGCTCGGCACGCTCGTGCAGGCCGTCGACGCCGGCGTCGGCTCGCTGTTCACCGTGCTGGCGACGCAGCCGACCAACACCGCCTTCCGCGACGTGCAGTTCGTGCGCACGCCGAGCGGGATCGCGACGTCGGGCACCGCCTGCGCGAACGGCAACGGCACGCCCACCGTCGGCACGCAGGGACTGCCGGTCACCGGCAACCTCGGCTTCGGCTTCACCACGACGAACGCGGGCGCCACCAGCTTCGTGATCTTCGTCGTCAGCGGCCTGCCGCCGTTCGGCGTCGGCCTGCCGATCCCGGGCGCGCCGGCGTGCGCGCTGCTGTACGTGTCGCCGGACGCCCTGCTCGGCACGATCACCGACGCGACGGGCGCGGCCTTCCAGCCGGTCCCGGTCCCGGCCGCACAGTCGCTGGTCGGCGCGCAGCTCGCCGCGCAGGTCGCCGCGTTCGACCTGTCGCTGTACCCGACGTTCGGCGTGCCGGTGGGCACTTCGAGCGCGCTGCAGGTCACCGTCGGCAACTGACGGCGAACGCAGGCCGCGGCGGGGCGAGCGCCCTGCCGCGGACGCCTGCTGCCCCACGGTGCGCAGCCGTGCGTGCGGACCAGGCCGGCGCGGCGCGGTCGCGCGATCGCTGCCGATGCCATTCGGGGCCGCGCTCGCCGGCATCTGCGGTGTCGCCCAGGCCTTCGTGCGCGACTTCGGCTTGCCCGGATTCGCCCCACCACCGGCCAGGTTGATACGCTGCATCTCAATGCTAGAAAGTGACTTGGAGCGATTCTTCGCAGCGGCGAGCACACCGGCACGACCCAACCAGCGTTAGATACTCGTCGGTATCTATTTGGCCTCCGACGACGCCCCTTCCTATGGTCTTCGCCTCGTTGCGCGGCCGGCCCCGCCGCGCGCCAAGCTGCCCGGATGTCGTCGATCCACAACAAGCGCATCACCCCCGGCCAGAAGCCGGACTGGCTGAAGGTGCCGCTGCCGTCGGGCCCGACCGTCGCCGGCCTCGAGAAGACGCTGCGCGAGCGCGGCCTGCACACGGTCTGCGAAGAGGCCAAGTGCCCGAACATGGGCGAGTGCTGGGCCGGCGGCACGGCGACGTTCATGGTGCTCGGTGACACCTGCACGCGCGGTTGCCGCTTCTGCGCGGTCAAGACGCACAGCGAGGGCACGCCGGTCGACGCCGACGAGCCGGAGAAGGTCGCCGAGGCCGCCGTCGCGATGGGCCTGAAGTACGTCGTGCTGACCATGGTCGACCGCGACGACCTGCCCGACGGCGGCGCTGGCCACGTCGCGGCGACGATCCGCGCGATCAAGCGCCGCAAGCCCGACATGCTCGTCGAAGCGCTGGTCGGCGACTGGCTGAAGACCGAGCGCCAGACGATGACCGAGGAGCAGATGATCCAGACCGTGCTCGACGCCGGCCCGGACGTCTACGCCCACAACGTCGAGACCGTGCTGCGCCTGACGCCGCGCGTGCGCGACTTCCGCTGCAGCTACGTGCGCTCGCTGGCCACCCTGCGCACGGCGAAGAAGCTGCGCCCCGGCATCGTCACCAAGTCGTCGCTGATGCTCGGCCTCGGCGAGAGCGAGCGCGAGGTCGAACAGGCGATGGACGACCTGCGCGAGCACGAAGTCGACGTCGTGACCTTCGGCCAGTACCTGCGGCCGACGCTGCTGCACCTGCCGGTGCGCGAGCACCTGACGCCGGCGCGCTTCGCGGCGCTCGAAGCGCGCGCGATGACCAAGGGCTTCCTCTACGTCGCCGCGGGCCCGCTCGTCCGCTCCAGCTACAAGGCCGCCGAGTTCTACCTCGCCGGCATGATCCGCCAGCGCCGCGAGCTAGACGCCGCGCGCGCCGCCAACGCCTCCCCGAACCCGGAATCCGCATGAGCCTCGAACTGCTGACGGTCCTCGACAAGGACGGCAAGGCCCAGAAGGGCAAGGACCCGAACCTGCCCGCCGCGGAGCTGCAGAAGCTCTACCGGCTGATGGTCACGACCCGCGCGCTCGACGACCGCGGGCTGGCGCTGCAGCGCCAGGGCCGCATCGGCTTCTACCTGCAGTCGACCGGTCAGGAGGCCTCGCACCTCGGGGCCGCGTACGCGCTGAAGGACAGCGACTGGCTGTTCCCGGCCTACCGCCAGCCGGGCATGCTGCTGCTCCGGCAGGTGCCGATCGACAAGATCATCTGCGAGTGGTTCGGCAACGCCGGCGACACCAGCAAGGGCCGCCAGATGCCGGTGCACTACAGCTTCCGGCAGGCGAACTTCGTCTCGATCAGCTCGCCGATCGGCACGCAGCTGACGCAGGCCGCCGGCGCTGGCATGGCCGCGCGCATCCGCGGCGACGACACGGTGTTCATGACGTTCTGCGGCGACGGCGGCACCAGCAGCAACGACTTCCACACCGGCCTCAACTTCGCCGCCGTCTACAAGGCGCCGGTCGTCTTCATCTGCGAGAACAACGGCTGGGCGATCTCGGTGCCGTCGAGCAAGCAGACCTGCAGCGAGTCGATGGCGATCAAGGCCGACGCCTACGGCATGCCGGGCATCCGCGTCGACGGCAACGACCTGCTCGCCGTCTACCGCGCCTGCAAGGAGGCCGTCGACCGCGCCCGCCGCGGCGACGGCCCGACGCTGATCGAGACGGTGACCTACCGCATGGCCTCGCACAGCAGCTCCGACGACGCCGCGCGCTACCGCGACGCCAAGGAGTACGAGGCGTGGAAGAAGAAGGACCCGATCGCGCGCTTCCAGCAGTACCTCAAGGGCAAGAAGCTCTGGAACGAGGCGTTCGAGAAGGAGTGCGTCGAGGCAGCCAAGGCCGCCATCGGTGCGGCCGTCACCGCCGCCGAGGCGATGGGCAACCCCGGGCCCGAGACGCTGTTCGACGACGTCTACATGAACCTGACGCCGCAGCTGAAGGAGCAGCGCCAGCAGCTGCACGACCTGATGGCGAAGGGCGGGGTCGGGGCCGAGGTCGGCCACTTCCCGCTGTGACCCGCGCACCCGACCAACACCCCGCACCCGCACGCACGAGACTCCCATGACCGCGACCAAGACCAAGCCGGGCGCCGGCGAGACCGGCACGAAGGTGATGACGATGATCGAGGCGATCACCGACGCGATGCGCACCGAGATGCGCAACGACGATCGCGTGGTCGTCTTCGGCGAGGACGTCGGCAAGAAGGGCGGCGTCTTCGGCGCCACGATGGGCCTGTTCGACGAGTTCGGCGAGAAGCGCTGCTTCGACACGCCGCTGTCGGAGTGCGGCATCATCGGCGCCGCCGTCGGCATGGCCGTCTACGGCATGCGCCCGATCGCCGAGATCCAGTTCCTCGACTTCATCTACCCCGCCTTCGACCAGATCGTCAGCGAGGCGGCGAAGATGCGCTACCGCAGCGGCGGCGAGTACACCTGCCCGATGGTGATCCGCTCGCCGTACGGCGGCGGCATCCGCGGCGGCCACTACCACAGCCAGTCGAGCGAGGCGTACTTCTGCCACACGCCCGGCCTCAAGGTCGTGATCCCGAGCACGCCGGCCGACGCCAAGGGCCTGCTGATCGCGTCGATCCGCGACGAGGACCCGGTGATGTTCCTCGAGCCCAAGCGCATCTACCGCCACGGCAAGGGCGAGGTGCCGCTCGGCGAGCACGTCGTGCCGATCGGCAAGGCGCGCATCGCCCGCGAGGGCACGGACGTGACGATCCTCTGCTACGGCGCGATGGTGTCGGTGTGCGAGCAGGCGGCCGAGACCGCCGCGCAGGCCGGCCGCAGCGTCGAGGTCGTCGACCTGCGCACGCTGGTGCCGCTCGACGAAGCGACCGTGCTCGCGTCGGTCAAGAAGACCGGCCGCGTCGTCGTCGTCTACGAGGCCCCCAAGACCTGCGGCTACGGCGCCGAGCTGTCGGCGCTGATCGCCGAGAAGTGCATCGAGTGGCTCGAAGGCCCGGTGGTCCGCGTCGCCGGCTTCGACACGCCGTTCCCGTACACGCTCGAGCACCTGTACATGCCCGACGAGAAGCGCGTCCTCGCCGGCATCGAGAAGACGTTCACCTGGTGAGGCGCACGCGCGCCCGCCGCATCCCGCACAACCTCAAGCAGCCCCCCACGCAACGCACATGGCACTCAAGGAATTCAAGCTTCCCGACATCGGTGAAGGCATCGCCGAAGGCGAGATCGTCAGCTGGAAGGTCAAGGCCGGTCAGGCCGTGAAGGAAGAGGACGAGTTCGTCGAGGTGATGACGGACAAGGCGACGGTGACGATCACCGTGCCGTTCACCGGCGTGATCGCCGAGCTGCGCTGCAAGGAAGGCGACGTGGTCCCGGTCGGCAGCGTCATCGCCGTGATCGACGCCGGCGCCGCTGGTGGCGCCGCGCCGGCCCCGGCGGCGCCGACGCC
>JBEITC010000220.1:0-6514 GCA_040375075.1 Planctomycetota bacterium
CTCCCGCCACCGTCTACGCCGACCCCGATGGTGACGGCGCGGGTGACGCGGCCAGCACGCAGGACGCCGGCGAGCAGCCCGTCGGCGTCGTGGCCGTCGCGGGTGACAACTGCCCGAGCAACGCCAGCCTTCTCAGCGCGGTGACCTACTACGCCGACACCGACAACGACGGCTTCGGCGCCCTGGCCTCGACCACCTCGGTGTGCGAGACCTCGGCTCCCGCCGGCTTCACCACCGACTCGGCCGACTGCAACGACGCCGCCACGACCTATGTCGACGGCGACGGCGACGGCTTCGGCGCGGGCTCGGCGGCGGCGTGCGGCGTGACGGTCGCGGGCGACTGCGACGACGCCGATGCCTCGGCCAGCCCGAGCGGCATCGAGCTCTGCTCGAACCTTTCGGTCGACAACGACTGCAACGGCTCGGTGCTCGAGTCGGAGGCCACCGACCGGCTGACCTTCTACGCCGACACCGACAACGACGGCGCGGGTGACGCGGCCTCGACCACGCTCGCGTGCTCGGTGCCGGCCGGATATGTCTCGAACTCGACCGACGGCTGCCCGGCCAACGCGAGCCTCACCGCTCCCGCGACCTGGTACGCCGACACCGACGGCGACGGCGCCGGCGACGCTGCCAGCACGCAGAGCGCGTGCGCGCAGCCCGCGGGCTACGTCGGCGTGGCGGGCGACGGCTGCCCGACCGACTCGAACAAGCTCGAGCCCGGAACCTGCGGCTGCGGCATCGCCGATGCCGACGCCGACGGCGACGGCGCCGCGGACTGCAACGACGGCTGCCCGAACGATGTGAACAAGACCGCCCCCGGCGTCTGTGGCTGCGGCACCCCCGACAGCGACGAGGACGGCGACGGCGCGGCCTTCTGCCAGGACAACTGCCCGACGGTCTCGAACGCCGACCAGGCCAATTGCGATGCGGACACGCTCGGCAACGCCTGCGACGCCGACGACGACAACGACGGCGCCTCGGACATCAACGATGCCTACGCCTGCAACGCCGCGAAGTCGGACATCGACGCCGCCTTCTCGGTCGAGCAGATCACCGCGCTCCTCGGCTCGATGCCGGCGGCCACGGTGGATGCGACGGGCATGACCTTCGCCCAGCTGGTCGCGGTCGCGGACAACACGGCCAACATCGCGCACCAGGGCATCGGCGGATCGTTCACCCTCACCTCGGCCTTCAGCGACGCGCGCATCGCAGCGCTCCTCGCCAAGGCGAAGCCGGCCACCGGCTTCGTGGGCGGCGCGAACATCGCGATCGACGCGACCGGCATGACCAGCGCCCAGCTCGGGGCGGTCGCCACCGGCATCGCGGCGGTCTCGACCGTCGAGAACCTCTCGCTCGACGCGAGCTTCAGCGCGACGACCATCGCCGCGCTGGTCTCGAAGACCCCGGCCGGCGAGGCCACGATCGACGCGACGGGCATGTCCGCCGCGCAGCTCGCGGCCAGCGTGTCGGGCGCCAACGCGGTGAGCCTGACCGGAACCATCTCGATCGACGCCGGCCTCACCGCCGCGCAGATCGCGGAGATCACCGGCAGCACCGCGCCGGGCTCGATCGTGAACGTCGACTCGACGGGCATGAGCGCGGCCCAGCAGGCGGCCCTCCTCAACACGGCGTCGCTCATCGTCGACGCCGATGCGGCGGTCACCTCGGGCGACACCTTCACCGTGGAGATCAACATCGCCAACATGCCGGTGCCGGCGGTCGGCGTCCAGGCGTGCGTCACCTTCAACAACCAGGTGCTCCAGTATGTGCCCAACGAGCTCGGCGTCGGCGGCGTGGACTTCCCGGTGCAGATCTTCGAGTTCGCCACCGCCAACACGGTGAGCTTCGGAACGGGCATCGACCTCGGCGGCGACGGCACCGGCATCCTGAGCGGCAACGTGGCGCGGCTGACCTTCCGTGCGATCGCCCCGATCTGCGGCGCGACCGACCTGATCAGCTTCGTCCAGACGGGCTTCGTCAACCGCATCTCGTCGCAGGCCCCGGCCGGCGGCAACTCGCTGGCGATCCCCTTCACCGCGATCAACCTCACCAACATCAGCAACTTCAACACGACGCTCTTCACGGGCGTGCCCGCGGGCGACACGACGGTTCCGGCGGACGCCGGCAACGCGGTCGGCGCCGTCCTGACCGAGCCGGTCGTCGTGGCCTCCAACAACTGCGGTTCGCTCCCGGTCGTCATGACCGTCGAGTACCCGCTGTCGACGGGCCTCGCGAACGGCAGCACCTGGCCCGCGGTCTTCCCGGTCGGCACCACCGCCGTCACCTGGGAGGTCACGGACGCCCGCGGCGCGGTCCTCTCCGAGATGCGCCTCTACACCGTGGAGGACTACCAGCTCGCCACCATCGATGTGAACCTCATCGGTGGCATCAACGCCGGCCTGTCCTACACCCTGCCCATCCGCGTGCGCCTGAGCTCGGGCCATGTCATGACGGCCAACGTCGCCTTCCAGGGCAACAACGGCGCGGTCACCGACATCCAGGTCCCGGTCCGCGGCGACTACTCGTGCATCAGCGTCAAGGACGCGGCGCACACGGTGAGCGCGGCGCAGCAGATGCTCGTGACCGGAACGAAGTACACCATGGCGGCGCCCTTCGCGCTCGTCGCGGGCGACTCGAACGACGACAACCTCGTCGACGTGCTCGACTTCGGCTCCTTCGTCTCGGACCGCGGCGTGGGCAAGAACGCGCAGAGCCGCAGCAACTTCGACCGCAACCCGGTCGTCAACAACGGCGACTTCGCCTTCATCTCGCTCAACTTCCTCCGCACGGGCGACCTCTGCGGCGGCGGCTACACGGGCAACGCCCCGCTCGAGCGCGTGTCGGTCAAGGAGCTCCGTCGCGCCGGTCTCGGCCACATGGCCGAAGCCGACATCAACAACGACGGCTGGGTCGACACCGCCGACATGGCGCTCGCCATGCAGGGCATCTACCGTCGCGACGTCCCCGGTGCGACCGAGGCGACCGACGAGACCGGCTCGACCCAGTGGTGAGCGCCGGTTGAAGCAAGGCACATCCCCTTCCTGAGGATCTCAGGCCCGCGGCTCGCGCCGCGGGCCTGTTTCTTTGCGGGTCGCGGCGTGGGTGTGGCACGCGCCGAGGATCGGGGATCACGCGCTGCGAGCTGGGATCACGCGCTGCGAGCTGGGAACCACGCGCTGCGAGCCGAGAACCACGCGCTGCGCGCCGAAGACCACGCGCGAAGAAACATCGATTCGTCCGTGACGTCTTTGCAGGCAAGCCCGAGAAAGTTGCGTCTGGCGCGCTTGAGTGCGGATCCGCAGGCTGCAATTCACAAACTTGCGGGTTCGGGGCAACCATTTCTTCCACCGAGGTTGATTCCGACGCACATTCAGATGCCGCGGACCCAGGGAGTCGTCCCCCCAGGCCGCACTGAACAGAGGTGTTCGACATGCTGTTTGCAGAAAAGATGAACGGAATCGCTCCGGCTTCGCGCTCGTTTGCTGTCGCTGCATTCGCAGTGACCGCGTTCACGGGAGCCGCCTTCGCTCAGAACGAATGCACCGACGCGCCCGCGGTCACCGCGGGCGTTCCGGTGCCGTTCACGACGATCGGCGCCACCGCGAGCCCGAACCGTCCCACCGACGAGCTGTGCCCCGGCACCTCGCTCGGCTGGCTGCAGAGCCCCGACATCTGGTTCAGGTGGACCGCGCCGGTCAACGGCATCGCGCGCTTCACCACCTGCGATCCCTTCGGCTACGACAGCTCGATGGTGATCTACACCGGCACTTCGTGCAGCGACCTGGTGCCGGTCGCGTGCAACGGCGACGCCGTCGACTCGACGGGCTGCCAGGACCTCCACTCGGAGGTCGTCAACTTCGAGGTCACCGGAGGCACGACCTACTACATCCGCATCGGCGGCTTCGAGAGCGCAGCGGGTTCGGGCACCTTCGGCGTCACCTACTCGCGCGTGGGCGCGTGGGGTTCGAACGCCGCGGGCCAGCTGCGCGTTCCGATGAACTCGGGCATGCTCAAGGCGATCGCCGGCGGCGGCGACCATGCGCTCGGCCTGCGCGACGACGGATCGGTCGTCGCGTGGGGCCTCAACGTCTCGCAGCAGGCGAACGTGCCCGCGACCGTGGGCACGGCGACCGCCATCGCCGCCGGCGGCACGCACTCGCTCGCGCTCCGCTCCAACGGCACCGTCGCGGCGTGGGGCCGCAACTCGTCGGGCCAGGCCAACGTGCCCGCGACGCTGACCGACGCCGTGTCGATCGCCGCGGGCGCCAACCATTCGCTCGCCGCGCGCGCCACGGGCGCCGTGGTCGCGTGGGGCTCGAACACCTTCACCCAGTCGACCGTTCCCGCCGGACTCACCGGCGTCGTGCAGGTCGGCGCGGGCGAGATCCACAGCATCGCGCGCCGCTCGAACGGCTCGGTCGCGGCGTGGGGCTCGAACACCAACGGCCAGACCGCCGTGCCGGTCACGCTGACCGACGCGGTCGACATCGCGGGCGGCGGCTACCACAACCTCGCCATCCGCGCCGACGGCACCGTCGTCGCGTGGGGCTTCAACGACTTCGGTCAGCGCAATGTCCCCGCCGATCTCGCGGGCGTGGTCGATGTGGCCGCGGGCCGCTACCACTCGCTGGCGCTCAAGGCCGACGGCTCGGTCGTCGCCTGGGGCTACAACGCCAACGGCCAGGTCGATGTGCCGGCCAACATGGGCGGCGCGTCGCAGATCGCGGCGGGCGTCTTCTACTCGATGGCGCTGCGCGACGGATGCCCGACCGATCCGGCGAAGGTCGAGCCCGGCGCGTGCGGCTGCGGCCTCGCCGATGTCGACACCGACGGCGACGGCGTGCTCGACTGCAACGACCTCTGCCCGACCGATCCGGCCAAGACGGCGCCCGGCCAGTGCGGCTGCGGCAACCTCGAGACCGACACCGACTCGGACGGCACCGCCGACTGCAACGACCAGTGCCCGACCGACCCGTCGAAGACCGTGCCCGGCCAGTGCGGCTGCGGCAACCCCGACACCGACACCGACGGCGACGGCACCGCCGACTGCAACGACCAGTGCCCCGACCTCGCGGCGCTGACCGCGCCCGTGTCCTACCACGCCGACGCCGACGCCGACGGCTTCGGCGCGAAGCTCGACACCGCGGCGTTCTGCTCGGTGACCGCGCCCGCCGGCTACACCACCGACGCGACCGACTGCGACGACGCCACCCTGCTCTATCTCGACGGCGACGCCGACACCTTCGGCTCGACCACCAAGGTCGCGTGCAACGGCGTCCTCGCGGCGACCGACTGCGACGACGCCGCGGCCGACGTGTTCCCCGGTGCGGCCGAGCTCTGCGCCAACGACGGCGTGGACAACAATTGCAACGGCGAGGCCGCGCTCGACGCCGAGTCGGCCGACGTGATCTCGTTCTACATCGACGGCGACCAGGACGGCTTCGGCGCCGGCGCCGCGATCCTCTCGTGCAGCCCGGTCGCGGGCGCCGTGACCGACAGCACCGACTGCGACGACGCGGCGGTGATGTACCTCGACGGCGACGCGGACACCTTCGGCTCGACCACCAAGGTCGCCTGCAACGGCATCGCCGACAGCAGCGACTGCAACGACGCGGCGGCGGACGTGTTCCCCGGCGCGCTCGAGAACTGCGCCAACATCGCCGTCGACAACGACTGCGACGGCAGCGTGGCCGCCACCGAGGCGGGCGACAGCACCGCCTACTACGTCGACGGCGACCAGGACGGCTTCGGCGCCGGCGCCGCGACCATGTCGTGCGCCCCGATCGCCGGCAGCGTGACCGACAACACCGACTGCGACGACCTCAAGGTCTACTACGCCGACCTCGACCAGGACGGCTTCGCCGGCAGCACCATGGTGGCCTGCGGCTTCATCCGCCAGAACGACGACTGCAACGACAACGACCCGCTGGTGAACCCCGACGCGGTCGAGACCTGCGCCAACATCGACATCGACAACGACTGCAACGGCAGCGTGGATGCCGACGAGGCGGTCGACGCCCTCGACTACCGCCTCGACAACGACCAGGACGGCTTCGGCGCCGGCCCGCGCATCACCAGCTGCGTGCCCATGAACGGCCGCGTGACCAACGGCGACGACTGCGACGATGCGGCGATCCTCTACGCGGACGCCGACCTCGACGGCTTCGGCGCCGGCCCGATGGCGGCCTGCGGCGTCGCCACCAGCAGCGACTGCAACGACGCGGCGGCGGACGTGTTCCCCGGCGCGCTTGAGAACTGCGCCAACATCGCGGTCGACAACGACTGCGACGCCGATACCAGCGACCTCGAGTCGCTCGATGCCATCGCCTACTACGTCGACGGCGACCAGGACGGCTTCGGCACGGGCGCCGCGACCATGTCGTGCGCCCCGATCTCCGGCGGCGTCACCCACAACGCCGACTGCGACGACGCCGCCGTGATCTACGGCGACGCCGACCTCGACGGCTTCGGCGCCGGCGCGACGATCGCCTGCGGCGGCGTGGCCACCGAC
>JBEITC010000083.1:0-10847 GCA_040375075.1 Planctomycetota bacterium
CCGTCCGGCGCATCGAACGCGCCGGTGCGAGCAGGGTTGCGCTCGCAGGCGTCGGCGGGCGCAGCTATCGTCCTCGCCCCCTATGAGCGAGACCAAGAAGGCGCTGGCGACGTTCCAAGTGAACGGCGAGCCGCACGAGGTGGCGTTCGCGCCGCACAAGACCCTGCTGGAGGTGCTCCGCGAGGAGATGAACCTGACCGGCACCAAGCACGGCTGCGAGCTCGGCGAATGCGGCACCTGCACCGTGCAGGTCGACGGCGTGCCGATCCTGAGCTGCCTCAGCCTCGCGGTCGACGCGGTCGGCAAGGACGTGCGCACGGTCGAAGGCCTCGCCCAGGGCAGCGAGCTGACGCCGCTGCAGCACTGCATGGCCGACCTCGGCGCGGCGCAGTGCGGCTACTGCACGCCGGGCGTGCTGATGGCCGCCGACGCGCTGCTCAAGCACAACCCCAAGCCCTCGCGCGACGACATCAAGGAAGCGCTCGCGGGCAACCTGTGCCGATGCACCGGCTACCTCAAGATCTTCGAGGCCGTCGAGCTGGCGGCGGCGCGCATGCGCGGCGAGAAGGCCGAGCCGAGCAAGGAGTCGATCCATGGTTCTTGATCAACCCGTCGGCCGCGTCGACGAAGGCAAGCCGGCGGCGCCGTGGCGTCACGACGCCAAGAAGGAAGACCTCAAGCACATCGGCAAGCCGATCCGCAAGGTCGACGCGCGCGGCAAGGTCGCTGGACTGACCAAGTTCGCCGACGACCTGACGATGCCGCGCATGCTGCACATGAAGCTGCTGCGCAGCACGGTCGCGCACGCCGAGATCGTGTCGATCGACACGAGCAAGGCGGCGGCGCTGCCCGGCGTGAAGGGCATCCTGACGGGCAAGGACCTGCCGATCCCGTTCGGCATCCTGCCGGTCAGCCAGGACGAACACGCGCTGTGCCCCGACAAGGTGCGCTTCGTCGGCGACCCGGTGGTCGCGATCGCGGCGACCGAGGAGGAGACGGCGTGGGAGGCATGCCGGCTGGTCGACGTGCAGTACCGCGAGCTGCAGACGATCGGCGGCGTGCACGAGGCGGCGGAGACGAACGAGCCGCGCCTGCACGACTACGGCGTGCGCGGCAACATCCACCGGCTCGAGAACCTCGAGTTCGGCGACCTGCAGGACGGCTTCGCGCGCGCCGAGCACGTGCGCGAGGACACGTTCTTCTTCGAGGGCAACACGCACCTGCCGATGGAGCAGCACGCGACGTTGGCCCACTTCGACAAGGACGGCAAGCTGACCGTCTGGTCGAGCACGCAGACGCCGCACTACCTGCACCGTGCGCTTGCGCGCACGCTGCATCCGCTGCCGGCGCACCACATCCGCGTCGTCGCGATCCAGAACGGCGGCGGCTTCGGCGGCAAGAGCGACCCGTTCAACCACGAGGTCGCGGCCGCGAAGATGGCGATGCTCACCGGTCGGCCGGTGAAGATCGCGCTGACGCGCGAAGAGGTGTTCTGGTGCCACCGCGGCCGCCACCCCGTGCTGATGCGCAGCAAGGTCGGCGTCACCAAGGGCGGCCGCATCACCGCGCTCGACTTCCAGAGCTACCTCGATGGCGGCGCGTACGGCAGCTATGGCACCGCCAGCACGTTCTACACGGGCGCGCTGCAGACGGTGACCTACGCGGTCGAGAACTACCACTTCCGCGGCGCGCGCTTCTTCACCTGCAAGGCGCCGTGCGGGCCCAAGCGCGGCCACGGCACGCCGCAGCCGCGCTTCGCCCTCGAGGTGCAGCTCGACAAGATCGCCTGCGACCTCGGCCTCGATCCGGCGCGCATCCGGCTCGACAACCTCGCGCCGCGCGACTCGCTGACGGCGAACTTCCTGCGCATCGGCTCGATGGGGCTGGGCGCGTGCATCGAGAAGGTCGTCGCCGGCTCCGGTTGGGCCGAGCGGCGCGGCAAGCGCGAGGTGACCAAGGACGGGCGCATCCGCGGACTCGGCCTCGCGTGCAGCAGCTACCTGTCGGGCGCCGGCCTGCCGATCTACTGGAACGGCCTGCCGCACTCGGGCGTGCAGCTCAAGCTCGACCGCAGCGGCCTCGTGACGGCGTTCTGCGGCAGCACCGACATCGGCCAGGGCAGCGACAGCATCCTCGGCTGGATCATCGGCGAGGTGCTCGGCATCGATCCGCTCGGCATCAAGGTCGTGACGTCGGACACCGACCTCACGCCGGTCGACCTCGGCAGCTACAGCTCGCGCGTGACGGTGATGACCGGCAACGCCGCGATGCAGGCCGCCGAGCGCGCGCGCGACATCCTGGCCAAGGGCGTCGCCGAGAAGCTCGGCGTGCCGGCGGGACGGCTGGTGTTCGCCGACGAGCGCGTCTTCGACGCCGAGGACCCGAAGAAGGGCATGACCTTCCAGGACGCGATCATCTGCTCCGAGGCGCGCTTCGGCACGATCGGCACGGTCGGCAGCTACACCCCGCCGCCGACGGCAGCGAAGTTCCGTGGCGGCGGCGTCGGCCCGAGCCCGAGCTACAGCTACTCGGCCGCCGTCGTCGAGGTCGAGGTCGACCCGGAGACGGGCATCTATCGCGTGCCGCACGTCTGGATGGCGCACGACATCGGTCGCGCGCTCAACGCCGCCGTGGCGATGGGCCAGATCGAGGGCTCCGTCTACATGGGCCTCGGCGAGGCGATGATGGAGGAGATGGCGTACCGCGATCGCAGCCACAAGGGCAAGCGCGTGTTCCTCCACAAGATCCCCTCGATGCTCGAGTACAAGAGCCCGAGCGCGCTCGAGATGCCGAAGGTCACGACCTACGTCATCGAGGACCCGGACCGCAACGGCCCGTTCGGCGCCAAGGAGGTCGGCCAGGGCCCGCTGCTGCCGATGATGCCGGCGGTCGCCAACGCCATCTTCGACGCCGTCGGCGTGCGCGTGGACGAGATCCCGTGCAGCTTCGAGAAGGTATTCGCCGCGCTGCAGGCGAAGAAGGAAGGCAAGGAGGGCCGCTTCGGCCCGAGCAGCGGCGTGGACGGCGTGCCCGTCGTCGACTTCGGCGACTCGCTGAAGATCAAGACGCCCTGGCAGGGCGGCGACGGCACGGCGTGGAACGAACCCAAGCGCGAGAAGAAGGCCGCCAAGTAGGAGCGAGGACGAACATGCTGCGACTCCCCACGTTCACCTACCACCGGCCCAAGACCGCGACGGAAGCCGTCGCGATCGCCTGCCAGCACGGCAAGGCGGCGATGTACGTCGCCGGTGGCACGGACCTGTACCCCAACATGAAGCGCCGGCACCAGACGCCGACGCAGGTCATCTCGCTGCAGGACGTGCCCGGCCTGCACGAGGTCGACTGGCTGCCCGACGGCCGCTGCGCCGTCGGCGCGATGGTCAAGCTGTCGGCGCTCGAGCACGACGCCAAGGTCAGGGCCGCGCACCCGGCGTTCGCGCACGCCGTCCGCGAGATCAGCACGCCGCTGCTGCGCAACATGGGCACGATCGGCGGCAACCTGCTGCTCGACACGCGCTGCACGTACTACGACCAGACGCACGAGTGGCGCGAGTCGATCGACTTCTGCATGAAGAAGGACGGCGCGATCTGCTGGGTCGCGCCGGGCTCGCCGCGCTGCTGGGCCGTGCAGAGCAGCGACACGGTGCCGCTGGTCTGCGCCCTCGAGGCCGACGTCGAGCTCGTCGGCTTGGACGGCGTGCGCACGATCAAGGCCGGCGACCTCTACCGCGACGACGGCATCCAGTACCTGACCAAGAAGCCCGAGGAGCTGCTGACGCGGCTGATCCTGCCAGCGCCCAAGGGCTGGAAGGCCAGCTACCTCAAGCTCCGTCGCCGCGACACCTACGACTTCCCGGTGCTCGGCGTCGGCGCCTGCGTCTGGACCGACGCGGACGGCACGGTGACCAAGGCCAACATCCGCCTCGGCGGGGCAGGCAGCTACGCGATCCCGGCGACCGAGAGCGAGAAGCTGCTGGTCGGCAACAAGCTCACCGACGAGCTCGTCGCCGCCGCCGGTTCGGCGGCCATGAAGCCGGCGCGCACGATGGACAACACCGACCTCGACGTCTACTGGCGCCGCAAGGTCGCGCCGGTGTACGTCGCGCGCGCGCTGATGGCCTGCCGCTGATCGCGGCGGCGGACGCTTCGCGCGCTGTGCGAGCGCGCCGACGTCCCTCGTCGTCGCGCCTACCCGCGCCGCCCTTCGCGCCGCCGCGTCTGCTCGCCGATCGCCGTCAGCACCTCGCCGGCGTCGTTGTGCGAGTGCGTGAAGCCCATGGCGCGCTCGGCGGCGATCGTCGCCGGCGAGCGGTAGGCGAGCACGTAGCCGCGCCGCCAGCGGTCGCTGCCGTTGCCGCCGGAGCCGTGCGCCGTGCGTTCGTGGTGCACGCTGACCGAGCCGCGCGGCAGGATGGCGCTGCGGATGCGGTCGCGCGCCGGGTCGACCTGGGCGACCAGCGTGTGGTTGCTGCCGCGGTCGCCGTGCAGCGGCAGGTGCTCGCGCAGCTCCGGCTCGCGGTGGCTGCCGTCGACGAAGCGCACGCAGCCGTTGTCGTCGGCGACGTCGTCGAGGGCCAGCCAGAAGGTCGCCGTGCGCGTGTCCTCGGTGATCGGCCAGTAGCCGAGGTCCTGGTGCCAGTGGAACACCGCATCGGCCTTGCGCGGAGGCTTGGCGACCAGCTGGTCGTAGTCGATGGCGAAGTCCTCGCCCCACAGCTGGCGCGCGACGTCGGCGGCGCGGCGTTCGTACACGTTGCCGGCGAGCGCCGGGCAGTAGACGCGCGGCAGCATGACGTTGAGGATCGCGTAGTCCTCGACCGGCTTGTGGTAGTCGCCGGTCATGTCGCAGTAGTCGCGGCCGCGGACCGGGATCTCGCGGCGCAGCAGCCGCATGTACAGGTCTTCGAGCGGCGCCAGTTCGGCGGCCGACAAGAGGCCCGGCAGCGTGATCCAGCCGTCGCGGTGGAAGGCGGCGATCTCCGCCTCGGTCAGCGGGTAGCGGTCGGCGACGGGGCGCATGGCGGCGCGCATGGTAGCGCGCAGTGGCGTCACGCGGATGGCAGATGGCGCAGTGCGTCGGCCAGGGACTTCGTCAGCACGTGGTCCGCTGCCTGCGCCACCTCGTCCGTCTTCGGTTGGAAGGCGAACGCCTTGCCTGCGGCTCGTAGCAGGCAGACGTCGTTCGAGTTGTCGCCGATGGCCATGACCGTCCTGGTCGCCATCGGCAGTCGATCCGAGAGGTTGGCGATCACGTTGACCTTGCACGTCGCATGGCGCGGGCATCCGCCCTTGCGACGCATCGCAGGCGCATGGGTGACCCGGCCGGTCGCGACTTCGTCGTGGAAGCTCATGACGTTGGCGATCGCGAAGTCGGCGAAGATCCGCCGACGGACGATCGTGGCAGCTACGTGGTAGCTGTCCGTGAGAAGTCCGACGACGTAGCCGCGGCGGTGCAGGCCGACGACCAGTTCGCTGGCGCCGGGATGCAGTGGGATCCCGCGCGCAACCTCCTCGAAGATGCGCTTCGGCACGCCCTTGAAGACGAGTCCGATCCGCCGCGTTCGTTCCTCGGCAGGAATCGTCGGTGAGTCGAGGAGCTTCGCGAGGCGGTCCGTGCGGCCGGTGCGTTCGGCGAGCGCGGTGACGAAGCGGCCATCGAGGATGGTCCCATCCATGTCGATCAGGGCGAGCTTGTCACCGCGCTTGGCGATGTTCGCCACCCGATCGAGGGACGCGGCCCGGATGCGCCGGTCCTTCTCCAGGCTCTCGCGGATGAAGCTTGGCTGCAGCCGGCCGCGCTCGGCGGCGCGCTCGAGGATCGTCCGCGCGACCTGGCCGGCCATTTCGCCGAGGGCCTCGAGCGGTTGGCTGTCGTGTTCGAGGCGGCCGATGTCGACTTCGGAGATGCGCGCTCCGAGAGCCGCTGCGTCGAGCAGCAGGCCCACGTCGACGCCGTAGTCGTTCTCGAATCGCAGCTTGCCGAGCAGGGACTTGCGCACTGCGAAGATCCCGCTCAGCGGCTGGTGCAGGTGCGCGACCTCGGGGAAGTAGGTGCGCAGCAGCGGTTTGGCCGTGAGCACCGTGACCCGACCCGCGGCGCGGGCAAAGCTCGCCTTGACGAAGTCGGCGCGATCGGCCAGCAATGGCTGCGTCATCTTGCGGACGAGCCCGGCCTCGAGTCCGTGGAGGTCTCCGTCGAGGAACAGCACGATCTCGTGCCGGGCGGCCAGCAGGCCGTCCTCCATCGAGGCTCCCTTGCCGAGCATCGTGCTCGTGATCACGCGCGCGCCGTGGGACTCCGCGAGTTCAGGCGTGCCGTCGTGCGAACCGTCGTCCACGACCAGGACCTCGCCTACGAGCGGCGAGGCCCGCGCGTAGGCCACCACGTCGCCGATGGTCTTGGACTCGTTGAGGACCGGGATCACGACGGTTACGCGGCGGCGGGCCGGGCGGCGACGGGGCTTCGTGGCTGGTCGCGAACGCATGACGGCGCTGTGGGGGCCTCGGGATGTGCGAAGTTGGCGAGCCTGCCCCCGGAGCGAGCGGGGGCGAGTAGCGCTGGGAACCTTGCGACACAGACGATGCCCTCGGGCGGAACTTCCCGGTCATTCCACGATTTCTTCGCGGCCGGCCGCGCCAGTTCCTCCGCCCACGTCAGTCCCAGATGCCGTGCAACGTGTCGCCCATCGGGAACGGGCCGCGCGAGTGCGGGCCGAAGAACATGCGGAACATCACCGAGAAGGTGACGCACTCCTGTCCGCCGAGTGTCGAGTGCTCGACGCCGTACATGACCTTGAGGCGGTGGCCGGCGATGTGGTGGTTGAGGCCGAGGTAGGCCGCCTGGTACTCGTCGCCGCGGTTCATGCCGGCGAGGCGTTCGTAGCGGCTCTGGGCGCGCAGGCCCTGGTCGCCGTCGCTCCAGGCGTACTGATAGCGCGTGGCCAGCTGGAACTTGTCGGTCAGGAACAGCGTCGGCTGCAGGTTGAGGCCGTACGCGTCGCCGGCGTCGTTGCCCAGGCCCGCGGTCACCTCGGTCACCAGCGAGGCCGGGCCGTCGGTGAGGATCAGCGCCGATGCGACGCCGTCCTCGAAGTAGTTGAGGTTGGTGGCGTTGTCGTTCGCCTCGCTGTGCACGCCGGAGACGTTGAGGAACGCCGTGTCCGTGCCGAAGGCGTCGCCGAGATCGCGCGTGACCGTCGCCAGCAGCGACTCGCCCGAGTCGAGGTCGGTGAACGAGTCGTCCATGTGGTCGCTCGTCTTGTTGGTGAACACGCCGGCGTAGTAGCTCCAGGCGCCGATGCGACCCGAGCCGGTGACGGCCGGGGTGTAGTCGGCACGGAACATGTTGGTCAGCTGGCTGCGCTCCAGGTAGCTGAGGTAGCGGCTGCTGACGTTGCGGTCGTGGGTGAAACGGTGCTTCTGCTGGCCGATCGTCAGCATGAACGCGTCATCGAAGCGCCAACCGGCCCACAGCTCGGTGAAGCCGTTGTACTCAGGGTCGAAGTCGTCCGGGTCGTTGCCGCTCACCGACTGCGCGTGCACGGTCAGGTTCTTGAACATCCGGAACTGCGTGCCGAGCCGGAAGCGACGGTTCTCCCAGCCTTCGTCGTCCTCGGCGCCGCCGTTGGCCCAGTGGTACTGGCCGTGGTAGCGGCCGAGCACCCAGAACTCGTTGAGCACGCTGGCGTCGTCGTCGCGGTGCAGCAGGCCGAGGTTCGGGAACGGCTCGGCGGGCGGCTTCTGCTTGCCGTCGGCGACCGGAGCTGCCGGCTTGGCGTCGGCGGGTGACGGGGCGGGGGTCTGCGCTGCGAGCGTGCCCGCGGCGGCGAACATGAAGGAGTAGCGAAGAACCCGTGTGAGCATGAGCAAGTCCAGGACAGGACGTCGTGAACCTTGGCCGTGCGTACACGAAAGTGGAAGGCAGACTTCGAACCTTAATCAGGCGTTCGGATCCTTCGCGGCGGCTTCACGATTCCTTAACTATTCCTCAAGGCGTCCTCTCGGCCAGGATGCTTCGGGGTGGCGGTCCGCGCCGCGCTGCAATGCACGGTCGGGCTGCGCGCAGCCGCCGCCGTCGCCGCCGGCGATCGTGTTCGGCGCGATGGAGTCGGTGACCCGCACGATCGCCGGCCGCGCTCGGGTCATGCGCGCTTCGCGACCGTCCACGGCACGAACGCGAGCGCGCCGGTGAAGGCCACCGCGGCGATCGCGACCGCTGCGGCGTAGCCCGCCGCGCCGTGGCCGCCGAGGAACCACGCGGCGACGGCGAACACGACGAGCCGGACGCCGGTGGCGATCGTGCCCCAGTGCGGCCGCCCCGTCGCCATCAGCGGGCAGTTCAGCGCCGTTCCGATGCACGTGAAGTACGCGGCGGCGATCAGCCACTGGCAGGGCGCGGCGGCGCCTTGGTAGCGCTCGTCGTAGAGCAGGACGAGGGCGTAGGGCATCGCCAGCGCGGCGAGGCCCGCAGCGGGCGCGCCATAGACGACCAGCGCAGTCATCGTCTGGCGCATGCGCAGGCGGATGCGCTCGGGCTCGCCTTGGAAGCGCGCGAGGTAGGGGAACAGCAGGCCGGCGAGCATCGACGTCACGATGCCTTCGATCGGCGTCGTCATGTTCAGCGCGATCGAGTACACGCCGGCCGTGTCCATGCCCAGGAAGCGCGCGACGAAGAACTGGTCGAGGCGCACCGCGAAGAAGCCGAGGATCGACGCCGCGAAGACGAAGCGGCCGTAGCGCAGCAGCTCGCCGGTGGCTTGGCGGTCGGTGACGAGACGCGGCCGCACCGGCGCCATCGCGTACGACGCGGCGATGCGGACGAGTTCGGTGGCGATGCCGGCGAGCACGAGGCCGGTGGCGTCGCCGGTCGCCAGGGCGCCGAGGACGTTGAGCGGCAGTCGCGCCACGTCGGCCACGAGGTCGAGCTGGTTGAGGCGGTCCTGCCGGAGCTCGCGCATCCACGCCAATCGCCCGGGGCTGCACGCGGCCTGCAGCAGCGGCAGCGCGGCGCTCATCGCCACGAGTGGCGCCAGCCGTTCGTCTTGGTAGAGCGAGGCGAACGGCCAAGCGAGCCCGAGCACGACGGCGGACACGCCGAGGCTGCGCCAGAACGCGAGGGTCCAGGCGACGTCGACGAACCGCGTCGTGCCGCCTTCGGGGTGTTGGACGAGCGCCTGGCGGATGCCGAAGTCGGCGCACATCTCGACGAAGGCCAGCAGCAGGCCGGCGGTGACGGCGAGCCCGAAGTCGTCCGGCAGCAGCAGGCGCGTCAGCACGATCGAGCTGACGAGCCGAAGGGCCTGCCGCACCGCCACGGCGCCGAAGATCCAGGCCGCGCCCTTGGCGATCCGCGCGCGCAGGGAACCGCCGTCGCCTGGGGACGGCGTTTCGTTCATGGCTTCACGAACCGGGCGAGGATCGTGTGGCCAGCGATCGTCGGCGCGGCTTCGGCGAGGAAGCGGCGGAAGAAGCGGTTGAAGCCGAGCCGGTAGTACAGCTGGCGCTGGAGCCAGCCGCGCAGGTGCCGGCGTTCCTGGATGGCCTGGTACCAGTCGAGTTCCTGCAGCGGCTCGAGCCACGTCGCCACGTGCGTCACGCCGAAGCGCGCGCCGAGGCCCTCGAGGCACGTGCGCGACCACAGGCTCATGTGGTGCGGCGGCATGTCGAGCCAGTCGGTCTCGACGAGGCCGAGGAAGCTGTCGTGGTTGGGCACGCCGAGCAGCAGGCTGCCGCCGGGCTTGAGCGCGCGCACGCACGCGCGCACGAACGACGCCGGGTTGGTGACGTGCTCGAGCACCTGGAACGACGCGACGACGTCGTAGTGGCCGGGGCGGCGCTCGGCGTGCGCCTCGATGGTCTCGGTCGCGACCTCGACGCCGCGGTCACGGCCGGCCTGCGCCGCCGAAGCGTTGAACTCGAGGCCCGTCGGCAGCGCGTTGCGCTCGCTGCGGCAGCGATGCAGGAACGCCGCCTTGCCGCAGCCGACGTCGAGCACGCGCTGGCCGGCCTGCACCGACCGCAGGGCGTCGTCGTGCTCCCACTTCGCTTCCTTGTAGTTCCAGTCGAACGTCTGCAACTGGCGGTAGAGGCCCTCGCGGCCGGCGAGCGACGCTGGCGTGAAGAAGCGCAGCCCGGTCTCGGGGCACTCGAGCAGGCGGACTTCGTCGACGCCGTCGAACTCCGCCTTCGCGTCGTAGCGGTACTCGCGCAGGTAGGCGTCGCGCAGGGTGGACGCCGGGATCGTGCGCACGAGGCGACAGTCGATCTCCTTCTCGAGCAGCGGGCTGAGGGCGCGTAGCGACGTCAAGCGCCGATGAGGGTGCCCGCGGCCGCACGGGGCGTCAATGCGAAAGCCCGGCAGCGTCGTGCGAATGCCGCGAACGCGGCGCGATGGCGCGTTGGCACGGAGGCATGGGCGTCGTGCGTCCAAGCGGCTCGATGGCGTTCCGTCGCCGCCGCGCGCGGTCAGCGTGCCGCGGGCCTCGCCGGCGCCGCGCCCGGGTGTGCGACGCGCGTCATCGCCGCCATGCGCCCGAGGTCCTGGCGCCAGACCATCTGCGTCGTGCTGTAGCTGCCGTCGGCGTGCCGGTACCAGTCGAGTCCTTGGTCGTTGCGCTCGACGCCGACGATCGGGCTCCACGGGAACGGCCCCCAGTACGTCGCCAGCGGCTCGGCGTCCGTCGCGCCGTTCAGCGTCGGCATGGTCGTGCCGTCGGGCAGCAGCAGGTCGCGGCTCGGCGCCGCGGCCGGGGCTTGGCCGGTCACCGCTGGCGCCGCGCGGTGCACGGTCGAGCCGCGCGCGGGATCGGTCGTCGCCGCGGTCGATCGCGCGCCGTCGCCGGTCGGGC
>JBEITC010000007.1:0-27480 GCA_040375075.1 Planctomycetota bacterium
CGCAAGCGCGCGCACGTGGCTCGCGGGGGTCGGATGGCGAAGGCACGGGCGCATCGCGTTCGACGAGATGCCAAAGTCGGGGTGACGCGACGGGAGCGCGAGCACTCCAGCTAGAGACGCTGCGGGCGGACGAAGACAACCAACCGCAACGCAGCCGCTACGAAGGCCTGGGAAGAGGGAAGGACGACGGGCGCGGGCGTGCCGAGAACGCACCAACTTGGAGCGTTCATCGCCGCGATGCCGCCATGCATCCCTTCCCAGGCCTTCAACGCCATCGCCGCCGCAGTTGGCGTCGCTGACGCGCCGGCCACGCTTCTAGCGCGTGTCCATACCGCTCCAACTTGGCCCGCCCATCGCCGCGATGCCGCCATGCATCCCCTCCCAGGCCTTCAACGCGTCTCCCGCCGCAGTTGGCGTCGCTGATGCGCCGGCCACGTTTCTAGCGCGTGTCGAGCCCGCCCCATGTTGGACCGCCCATCGCCGCGATGGCGCCATGCATCCCCTCCCAGGCCTTCACCGCGGCCCCAGCCGCGGTTGGCGTCGCCGATGCGTCGGCCACGTCTCTAGCGCGTGTCGAGACCACTCCATCTTGGCCCGCCCATCGCCGCGATGGCGCCATGCATCCCTTCCCAAACCCTCACCGCCACCCCAACCGCGTTTGTCGCCTCCGACGCGCCCACCCCACCTCAGCCCGCTCTACACCGCAGCCACCGCCCTCCACCCCTCCCCTCCCCTCACCCCTCCACCCCTCGCCCCCCGACCGCCGCGCCCACACCCGCCTACGGCAGGCGCCGCAGCCGCAGATTCCGGTACTCGACCTTCGCGCCCTCGCTCTCCAACGCCAGGAATCCGGTCGCCGGCTCGCACTTGCTGCCGCCGGTGACCTCCTCGCCGTTGACCCACAGGCGGATCTCGCCGTTCACGGCGCGGACGTAGTAGTGGTTCCACTCACCGGCCGGCTTCACCAGCCGCTTGCGCGGGAAGCTGCGCGAGCTCTTCGGGTTGCCGACCGTGTACGTCTCGCCACCCGGCAGCGCGTACGTCAGCTGCGGATCGTGCGCGACCATCTTGGCGTTGCCGACCGGGAAGACGTCGCCGTGGCTGGTGAACCAGTCGGAACGCTTGCCGTGCTCCTTGAGCCACTGGTCCTCGAGGCCGAGGTCGAGCACCTGCACCTCGATGCCGTGACGCGGCAGCGTGCCCTTCGGCAGGTCGGTGAACGCCGCTTCCGGGCACCAGACGAACAGGCCCGAGTTGCCGGCGAAGACGTGGTGCTTCCACTCGACGACGAGCTCGAAGTTGGTCAGCGCTTCGCCCTTCAGGCGCGCGCCGCCATTGGGCTTGCCGGTGCAGACGATGACGCCGTCCTTCTCGCTCCACGTGTCGGCCTCGCCGTTGACGTTCTGGAAGTCGGCGAGCGTCAGCGTCTGCCAGCCCGGGCCGTCGCCATCGACGTAGGCGCGCTGCAGTTGCGGCGCGAGGGTCAGCGCCAGCATGCAGGGCACGACGGGAACGGCGACGAAGGCGAGGACGAGCAGGGACGCGGAGCGGGACGAGGCGGCCATCGCGGCACTGTAGGAACGCGCGCAGCCGCGGCAATCGCGGCGCTTGTCAGGTTTCTGCCCGCCCCGCGCGCGTCAGACCGGCGCGCCGAGCCGCTGGAAGAACGTGCGCAACCGCGTGGCGACCGGCGCGAACGCGAGGTCGCGCGCGGCCTTGGCCTGCGACTGGTCGACGGCCGCCTGCCATGCTCCGTCGTCGCGCAGCAGCAGGCCGAGGTCGGCGTCGCCGAAGGCGATCTGGTCGATGGCGCCGTTGCCCCCGATGCACGGCATGCGGCACAGCAGCGCGTCGCCGGCGACCTGGCCCGGCACGGCGCTCTCGTCGAGCTGGAAGACCACGCGGCAGGCAGCCATCGCCCGCAGGTACTCGCCGTACGGCCGACGGCCTTCGAGCACGCGCAGGTTGTCGGCGCCGAGCGCGCGCAGCAGCTTGCGACCGCGACGGCCGTCGACGTTGCAGACGGTGACCGGCGCGCCGAGCGCGCCCGCGCGCAGCAGCGCCTCGGCGTGACGCCGCGTCGGCACGTCCCATTCGCGCGTGCCGACGAACACGCCCTCGCGCTGCGCCAAGGGCTGCCCGAAGTTCCACCGCGGATCGTCGACCGGGTACGGCGTCGGCAGGAACTCGACGTGCTTGCAGCCGACCGCGCGGTACAGCTCGACGAGCTGCGGCGTGCTGCTCAGCGCGCCGTCGGCGAGCTCGGCGACGCGCCGGAACTCGGCGAGGTTGGTCGGATCGTCGAGCCGGCGGGCGACCTGATGCAGGCCGCTCTCCTTCCACGAGATCGCCACCGTCTTGCCGGCGGCCTTCAGCGCTTCGATCGCCTTGCGCGCCGGCCGCACGGCGTTGGCGAGCAGCACCAGCACGGCGCGCGACTCCTTCGGCACCGACTTGGCGCGACGGAAGAAACCGCCGCGGGTGCACGCCGCGTAGGCGTGGTAGTTGATCGGCGCGTGCGGCCCTTCGCCGGGCCGGCCGGCAGCGTCCGGAAAGCGCTGCTCGCGGTCGTTGCCGCCTGCGTTCAACACGGCGAGTTGCATGGGGCGTGCGCTGCAGTCCGCCCGCCAGGGCGGCCGACCCGTGACAATCGCCGCCACGCGACGCAGGTCAACGATCGATCGGCGAGATGCAGCGGGATCCGCGCGGCCGCGCGCTGCGTCGTCACCGGCACGCGGCGCCGGCCGCCCGACCGACGCACGCGCGCTTGTGGCATGCCCTGTATTCCCAGCCGTGCCTCGAAGCGGTCGAATGCCCGCCATGCCGTCCTTGCCGTCGATGCGCCGCTGCGCCGTCGCGTGCCTGCTGTTCGCCGCTGCCTGCCTCGGACCCGCCGATGGCGCCGTCGGTCCGCGCACCAGCCGGCCGCCTGAGTACGCGCGCACCGGCCAGGAGCTGCTGCCGTACGAACGCCAGAACCTCGCCTACCGCTGGCTCGACGTGATGCAGGAAGCGGCGGCGCGCGACGTCGACCGCTTCGGCGCGCGGCCGACGGTGCTGAGCCGGCAGATGATGCTGTGGGCTGTCGCCATGTACGACGCTTGGGCCGCGTACGACGCGACCGCCGTCGGCACGCGGCTCGGCCCCGCGCTGCGCCGGCGCGGCGGCGAGCGCACGCTCGCCAACAAGGAGACGGCGATCAGCTACGCCAGCTACCGCGCGCTGTGCGCGGCGTTCCCGGCGCAGCAGGACTTCCTGCGCGCGGAGATGCAGCGGTTCGGCTTCGACCCCGACGACCTGTCGGTCGATCCGGCGCGCGCGAGCGGCGTCGGCAACCTCGCCGCCACCGCGGTGCTCGTTTACCGCGCCAAGGACGGCAGCAACGCCGACGGCACGGAGCCGGGCGGCGACGGCGCGCCGTACGCCGACTACACCGGCTACCAGCCGATCAACGACCAGGACCGCATCGTCGACCCCGATCGCTGGCAGCCGATCGAGTTCACGCGCGCCGACGGCACGAAGTTCACGCCGGGCTTCCTGACGCCGCACTGGTACCGCGTCACGCCGTTCGCGCTCGACACCACCGCGCAGTTCCGCGCCGCGCCGCCGCCGACGACGAAGACCGACGACGCGCTGCTGCGCGCGCAGACCGACGCCGTGCTGGCGATGGGCGCTGCGCTGACCGACGAGGAGAAGGCGGTCGTCGAGTTCATGCGCGACGGGCCGCGCTCGACCGGCCAGAGCGGCCACTGGCTGCGCTTCGCGCAGGACGTCTCGCGCCGCGACGGCCACGGACTCGACGAGGACGTGAAGCTGTTCTTCGTCGTCGCCTGCACGGCGTTCGACGCGTTCCTCGCCTGTTGGGAGACCAAGCGCTTCTACGACACGTCCCGGCCGTGGACGCTCGTGCGGCACTACTACGCGGGCAAGACCGTGAAGGGCTGGGCCGGACCGAAGGGCGGCTTCGTCGACGTGCCGGCCGAGCAGTGGCACCCGTACTCGCCGTACGTGTTCATCACGCCGCCGTTCCCCGGCTACACCAGCGGCCACGCGACCGTCAGCGGCGCGTGCGCCAAGGCGCTCGAGCGGTTCACCGGCAGCGACGTCTACGGCGCCAAGGAGGTGCGGCGCTGCTGCATCCTGACCGAAGAAGATCCCGGCCCGGAGGCGACGCTCGACCTGCCGACGTTCTCGGCGACCGCCGAGATGGCGGCGCGCTCGCGCGCGCTCGGCGGCTACCACATCCCGCTCGACAACGACGTCGGCCTGCGCATCGGCCGCGAGCTCGCGGATTGGTCGTGGCCCAAGTACCGCGCGTACTTCGACGGCACGGCGACCGTGCGGCCGTAGCGGCGCGCGCGGCGAGACACTGCGCGCTCGCGCAGGCGCAGGCGGCGCATCGGCTCGACGCGACGCAAAGTCGAACCGACCAGCGCTTGCGCGAGACGGCGCGCCGGCGCGGCTCCTTCGCGGGCGCTCAGGAGTCTGCGTGACGGGACACGCGCCGATCCGCTGCGTCGATTCGCGGCTGCGGCGAAACCGACGACCGGCGGCGACTCGTCCGATTCGCCGAGCATCCGCGGCGAGCTCCCAGCCGCGAAGCCGCGTGCCGAACGACGTGGCCCTCCGTGCGGCAGACTTCCAGGCGGCCGAGGCGTCCACCGGATCGTCTGCGAGGCCAGGCGATCGCCGACCGTGACGAACCGGTCGCGCGCGCCGCGGGCCGTCGGACTACGACTGCGCGCGCGCCGGCGACGCCGCGATCCACGCCTGCATGCGGCGATCGAGGAAGAACGGCCAGATCGGCACCAGCGACGCCACGAACAGCAGCAGCACGCGCCCGATCGGCCAGCGCGCCTCGAACACCGCGCGCGCCAGCAGCACGACGAACAGGAGGAACAGCACGCCGTGGCCCATGCCGAGGACCTTCACGGCGCGCGGGTCGCCGGCCCAGTACTTGAGCGGCATCGCGACGCCGAGCAGCAGCACGTAGGAGATCGCCTCGACGAGCGCGATCCATCGCAGTTGCACGAGCGGTCCGGGCATCGCCGCATCGTGGACGGGCGGAGCGCCGACGGCAACGGCGCTTCCGCCGCACCGGCGCCGAGCCCGGATGTGGCGCATCGCCCGGCGCCCGGTGAGCGCGTACCCTTCTGCCGTGCCGCCCCTCGCATCGTGCCCTGCTTCGCGCTGGCGCTGGCCAGCGCTGCTGCTGCTCGCCGGCGTCACGTTGGCTGGTGCGATGGCGTTGTCGTTCCTCTGCGACGACGCGTTCATCACGTTCCGCTACGTGCGCAACCTCTACGAGGGCCACGGCCTCGTATGGAACCGCGCGCCATTCCTGCCGGTCGACGGCTACACCGGTTTCCTCTGGCCGGTGCTGTTGTGGATCTGCTGGCTCGCGACCGGCGTCGAACCGCCCGCCGCCGCGAATCCGCTCGCGCTCGGCTTCGGCATGCTGGAGTTCGCCGTGCTCGCCGTCGCAGCGCTGCGCCTGCGGCAACGCAACGGTACGCGCGCTGGCGACGGCGTCGCGCTGCTGGCGTTGGCAGCCATCGTCGCCAACCGATCGTTCCTCCAGTGGTTCACCGGCGGCCTCGACACGGCGCTGTTCAACCTCGCATTCGTGGGCTGGACGCTGCTCGGCTTCGCCAAGGCGACGACGACGCGCTGGGCCGTCGCATGGTCCACCGCCGCCCTCGTCGCCGCGCTGACGCGGCCCGACGGCATGCTGCTCGCCGCTGCGACCGGCGCCGGGCTCGGCTACGCGGCGACACGCCGCACGCTGCCGTGGCGCGCCGTCGTCGCCGGCCTGGCGCCGTTGGCGCTGGTCGTCGCGCACGTGATCTGGCGCCGCGCCGTCTACGGCGACTGGCTGCCCAACACGTACTACGCCCAGGTCACGACCCCTTGGCCCGAGGCTGGCGCGCGCTACCTCGCGTGCTTCGCCGTCGAACACGGCGCGTGGATCCCGGCGCTGATCGCGCCGGTCTGGCTCGCCGTCGAGCACGTGCGCGACCGCGCCTTCCTGCTGCGCGCGCTGCGCGAACGCACCGCTGCGCTCGCGGTCGTCGCGGCGTGCCTGTTCCACGCCGGCTACTACGTGCTGCGCGTCGGCGGCGACCACTTCGAGTACCGCGTGCTCAGCCAGCAGGCGCCGTTGCTCGTGCTCGCCACCGCGGCGATGACGCTGCGCCTCGCGAGCGGGGTGCGCCCCGCCGGTCTCGCCCTGATCGCGCTGCTGCTGGCGTCGAGCGCGGGCTGGGCGCACCTGTGGCTGTCGCGCGATCTGCCGTCGCACGGCTTCGTGCGCCTCGCGCCGCAGGTCCCGGTCGCGCTGCAACCGCTGGCCCGGTGGTTCGATCGCCACCAGGGCTGGCTGCTGTTCCAGAACGTCGGCGTGCGCGCGGCGCATCACGCGGCGCTGCTGGAACGCGAGTTCTGGAAGCCCTTCCCCGGACACGGGATCACGCGCTTCCAACCGGCGGCCGATGACGTGCCGGTGATGGCCGTGCGCGGCGCTGGCGTGATGGGCTGGGCGCTGCCCGACGTCTCGCTGCTCGACGAACACGGCCTCAACGACTGGATCGTCGCGCGCACGCCGGTGCGCGGCAGCGGCCCGGTGCTGAGTCGCGAGTTCCTCGCGCCGGTGATCGCCGCCGCCGACACGACCAAGGACGGTTGGTTCGACGAAGCCGAGATGCGCGCGGCGCTGGCAGCGCTGTCCGGCGGCGGCGACGCGGCGGCGACGAGCCAGCCGGCCGACTACTTCGTCCACGTGCTGCTGGCCGTCTTCGCCCACCACCGACTCGACGCGTTGACGATGGACGAGGCCGCGCAGATCGCCGACCTGTTGCAGAACGCCCGCGCGATGGCGCACGAACGGCACGCGCCGCCCGGTTACGTCGCGTCGTTCCGCCCCAACGTCGGCATCGTCGACGGCAAGGCCGCCGTCTCCGCGCGCAGCGAGCCGCTGACCGCCGACGAAGTGCGCCGGCTCGAAGCGGAGTGGCGCGCGAAGGCGCGCAACGGCCTGCTGCTGAAGTAGCCGCGCGGCAACCGCAGCGGCGCTCAGCGAGCAACCGCGCGCGTCGTGCCGAGCGCGAAGCGGCGGCCACCGTCGGCGTCGCCGACGAGCAACTCGACTGCGACGCTGCGGCCGACGACGGCGGTCGCTGCCGGCGGCAGCGGGATCGTGATCGCCTGCAGGTCGGCGCTGGCTGGCGCCGTCACCGGCACACCGGCCCACGACTCGTCGCCGACGCGCGCGATCGCCTGCAGGGTCAATGCCCGTTCCGTCCGCACGAGCGCGTGCGCCGGCAGCACATCGCCGACGAACGCTTCGCACCGCCCGAGCCGCGCATAGGCGACCTCGACGCCAGCCGCGACGCGCGCCGGCCACTGCGGGTCGAGCGCGACCGGCACGAGTTCGCCGTCGTGCCAGCGCACCGAGCACATCGTCGCCGCCAGCGAACCGGCCTTCGCCCCCGCCGCGAGGTCGGCCAACGTCTCGCGCCACTGCCGGTCGCTGCGCAGGCTGCCGCGCAGATCGACGCCGGGCGGCATCGTCGCCTGCCAGAACGCGAACTGCGTCTGGCCGTTGAGGATGCCGAAGGCGCCGTCCTGCACGGCCGGCGCGTCGACGAGCATGAGCGGCTCGGCGCTGCGCGCGGCCTGCTGGCCAGCCTGCACGCGCGCCGCGCCGCAGACGGCGCCGATGCGCAGCCACGGCGCGCGGTTGGCCGAGAGACCCGCCTGGAAGACGACCAGCGCCACCACGAGCGAAGCGCCGCGCGCCGACGCGGGCATCGCGGCTACGCCGATCGCCAGCAGCACGCACAGGCCGAGCGCAGCCTCGTAGGTGTAGCGCACGTTCTCGAGCGTCGCGGGCACGAGCGGATCGAGACCGACACCTGCGGCGACGCCGAGCGCCAGCAACGTCGCCGCCGGAATCGCCGCAGCGCGCGCATTGGCGTGCCGCAACGCGGCGAGCGCATGCGCGAGCAGCACTGCCGTCACCAGCGCGATCGCGCCGCCGAGCCAGGCCGGCGCGTAGGCGGCGTGCGCTGGCGCAGCCATGACGCGCAGCCAATCGAACAGCGGCTCCCACCCGACGCGCGCAGCACGCCAGCCGTAGCCGGAACCGGAGCCCCAGGTCCCCAGCACGTGCGCGCGCCACGTCAGCAAGAGCCCGAGCGCGATCGCCATCGGCAGCGAGTCGACGATCGCGCGGCGCAGGCCCGCGCCGAAGCCACCGCCGCCGGCGCGCAGCCACGCGATCGCGAACGCCGCCGGGCCGACGAAGATCGCCGACTCCTTGGCGCCGACAGCGAGCACGGCGAGCACGGCGCCGAGCGCCACGCCGCGCCAGCGCCCACCGCCACTGCGCGCGCAGCCGGCATCGTGCGCGAGCAGCGCGAGGCTGAGCAGGCACGTCGACAGCACGTTGGTGCGCGCCGCCAGCCAGTGCAGCGCTTCGCTGTGGCCCGGCCAGCCGGTGAACAACAGCGCCGCGGCGACGCCGGCGATCGACGCGCCTGTCCACCGCCGCACGAGCGCCCACCAGACCAGCGCGGTGACGCAGTGCAGCAGCGAGTTGACGACGTGGTAGCCGGTCGCGTCCGTGCCGAAGAGCGGCTGTTCGAGCCAGAACAACAGACCGAGGATCGGCCGGTACAGCGCCACCGGCGCGTCGGGCGCCAAGGTCGGGACGAACGCATCCCACAGCGAGATCACGCCGCGATGCTGGAAGACCGCGACGCCGATCATCTGGTCGTCGTCGGCGAGCACGCCGACCTGCGTCCACGCGCCCCACGCGATCGGCAGGTGCACGGCGGCGACCAGCAGCGCGACGACGAGGAACGGCATCGCGCCGGACTCTACGCGCGCCGCGCGCTCACTTCACCACGACGTCGCCGACGTCCTCGGCGACGAGTTCGATGGGCGCCGAGCGCTTGCTGCGCAGCTGGAAGTGGCCTTGCACGGTCCATCCCGGCGCCGGCACGAAGCCGACCTGGAAGACGCCGTCTTCGCCGCTGCGGCGGCGCGCGATCAAGCGATCGTTCCACACGCTTGCCACGCGCTGCGTCAGCCATTCCACGGGAGCCAGATCGCCCTGGTTCCACGACGTGTTGCTCGCGGAGAAGCTCGCGCCGGCCACCGGCTTGCCGTCGGCGTCGACGATCCGCGCGCGCAGCGCCGGGAACGGCGCGAGGTCGAGCGCCAGGCTCGGCGTCGCCGCCGCGTCGAGCGCCTTCACGACATAGCCATCCGCCGAACAGGCCGCTGCGCACCACTCGCCTGGCGCGAGCCGCACCGCGACGCGACCGGCGGCGTCCGGGGCCAGCAACCGCAGGTCCTGGAAGTCGAATGTCTGGCGCGCGGCGCTGACGAGCGCGACCTGCAGACCGCGACCCGGGCCGCTGGCGAGATCGCGCACGGCGACGACCACCGTGGCGAAGGCGCCCAGGTCGATGGCGTGCTCCTGGTCCCGCGACGCGGCGCTGCCGACGGCGTGCGGGAAGACCGGTCGCGCGGCGTAGCTTGCGTCGTCGCGCGCGGGGAACGCGTCGGGCCCGAGCAGATGGTGCACCTGCATGCGATCGACCTGCGGCGGCAGGCCGTCGAAGCGGAAGCGTCCCTCGGCGTCGGTCGTCGCCCGCAGCGCATCGTGCCACTCGTGGCCGGAGCCATTGCCGGAACGGACCTCGATCGCGAACGCCGCGGTCACCAGCACGCCGGCCAGCGGCGTGTCGCCTGCGACGAGCCGGCCGCGCCAAGGCTTCGCCGGACGCAGCGTGAACGTGAAGCCAGCGCGCCCCGGTTGCTCCACGGCTGGCTCGCCGTCTTCGAACAATCCATGCCACGACCGACCGGCGTAGCTCACGGTGCGGCCGGGCGCGTCGGCCCGCAGGCAGTACAGCGGGTCCTCCGCGCGTTGCGCGTCCACCTGCAGCGCCGACGCGCGCGCGGCGATGCGGACGACCACCACGCCGTCGGCGCCCGTCACGCCGAGCTGCCGGCCATCGGGCTTCGGCGCCGGCGCCTCGACGAAGCCGATGCCTTCGCCGGCACGGAAGAAGGGGCTCGGCAGGCCGGTCTCGTTCGCGACACGCACGACGCGTGCGCCAGCGACCGGCTGGCCGTGCTCGTCGACGACGCGGCAGCGCACGACCTGCGGCGGCGGCACCGACATTCGCGACGGACGCGGCGCCAGCTCGCCGACGAAGACCGAACAACCGTCTCGATCGCGCACCTCGGCCTCGACGCCGCCGGACGGGCGAGCGCCGACCGACGCGACGAACTCGCCGTTCGTCGCTTCGACCTTGGTCTCGATCGCGCGGCCGGCGACGACGCAGCGCAGCGTGAAGGGCGCGCGGTCCTGCCACGCGTCGAGTCCGCGCAGCGTCACTGCGCCCGCGCCACCCCTGGTCTTGGCGACCAGCGCCGGCAAGTGCCCCACCGCCGCCGGCACGACCGCGCTGACCCGTTGCGTGCCATCGGCGTCCGCCGGACCGGCCGCCCAGCACTGGTAGAACGCGCACGGCAGCGCATCGACGCGGAAGCGCCCGCGCGCGTCGGTCGTCGCCGTCAGCACGTCGACCGGCGGCAGGTCGGGGCCATCGGGCGCGAGCACGCATTCGACCGCGGCGCCGGCGATCGGCTTGCCGCCGCCGTCGACCACCGTGCCGAGCAGCGGCTTGCGCGCCTGCGCGGGCACGGCGACGGCCAGCAGACCCGCGACCAGCGACGCCAGGGCAAGGGGGCGCATGGGCGCGACTCTACGCCGGCGCGCCGGTCACTTCACGACGACGTCGCCGAGGTCCTCGGGCGCGGCCTGGATCGCGGCAGACCGCCGCGCGTCGAGTTGGAACTGACCGCGCGTCGTGCTCAGCGGGGCGACGATCATGGGAGCGCGCACGATGCCGTCGGCGCCGCTCTTCGCACGGCCGAGCAGCGCGCCGTTGCCGCTCTGCGCCATCCACTGCCGCAGCTTGGCCGGCAGGTCGCCGTCGATGCCGCTGGCGCCCTGACCGCTCACCCGGAACGACGCGCCGACCACCGGCTTGCCGTCCGCGTCGACCAAACGCGCCCGCATCGTGGGAAACGGCTCGATCGCGAGTTCGACGGCCGCGGTCGGCGCCTCCGCGTCGAACGGCTGGACCGCGATGCCGTCGCGCGTGCACGCGACGGCGAGCCAATCCCCGCGCTCGACCAAGACGACGACGCGACCACTCGCGTCAGGGGCAAAGGGCTCGATCCGGTCGAATTCCGAGCGGGCCGTCTGCGCCGCGACGACCGCCACCTGCGTCGCACGGTCCGGCGCGCCGCCGTCGTCGCGAACCGAGAGGGTGACCGCGCAAAGCGCCGCGAGGTCGACGATCAACTCGCGCTTCGCGTCCCCGCGTTCGCCGAGCGGCCGCTGGAACACTGGATGCAGGGCGTGCGGCGCGCCGTCGCTCGCTGCCAACTGCGCATTCGTGACGCGAAAGCTGACCCGCTGCAGGGTCGCATGCGCAGGCACGCCATCGCATCGGAAGCGGCCATCGTCGTCCGTCGTCATCGTGATCGCGTCCGACCACATGGTGCTCCAGTTGTCCTTGGACGCGATCGTCATCTGGAACTCGAGCACGACAGGTACGCTGCGCAGTGGCTTGCCGCCGTCGACCAGCCGACCGGTCACCGGCTCCGCCGGCGTGAGCACGAAGGTCCAACCCTCGCGGCCTCCGCCCTTGGCGACTTCGTTTCTGTTTTCGAACAGGCGCTCGAAGACGCGGCCGGCGTAGGCGAAGGACTTCCCAGGCGTCTCGGCGCGCAGCTGGACCGAGCGACCGCGCGGGTCGCTCGCTTCGCCGAACAGGTCGACGCCAGCGGCAATCTGCGCGACGGCCACGCCGTCGGCATCCGTGACCGCCAGCACGGACGCCGGCGACCGGCTCGAACGCTGCGCCAAGAGACCAGTGCGACGGTCGTTGGCTTCGAAGCCGGTGCGACGCGCCTCGCCGATCCGCACGATCCGCGCGCCGGCGACCGGCTTGCCCGCCTCGTCGACGACGCGGCAGCGGACCGTCTGCGGTGACGGTACGTCAAGGCGACGGCTCCACGCGGTGTACAGCGAGTCGGCGACGACGACCTGCCCGTCGCGATCGAGCAGCTGCACCGGCGCATTCCCGAACGGCGCCACGGCCCGACGCACGACGAAGCCGCCGTCGACCGCCTCCACCGGCGCGTCGACGGTCCTTCCCGGCACGAACGTGCGCAGCGTGAACGGCGCGCGCGCCTGCCACGCGGCGAGCCCCTCGATCGGCAGGAGCTTGGCGCCGACGCGTTCGCGCGCCGCCAGCGCCACCACCTGCCCGACGGCGACGCGCTCGACGGCGGTGAGCCAGCGGTCGCCGGCCGGGTCCGCCGGCCCCGCCGCCCAGCACTCGTACTCGGCGCACGCCACCGCATCGACGCGGAAGCGGCCGCGCGCGTCGGTCGTCGCCGTCAGCACGTCGACCGGCGGCAGGTCGGAGCCATCGGGCGCGAGCACGCATTCGACCGCAGCGCCGACGATCGGCTTGCCGCCGCCGTCGACCACCGTGCCGAGCAGCGGCTTGCGCGCCTGCGCGGGCACGGCGACGGCCAGCAGACCCGCGACCAGCGACGCATGGACGATCCGGCGCATCGGCGCATCTTCCGCGAACCTACCGAGGCCGACCAGCCGGCCCGCCGCCAATCGCCCCGCTTGCCCGTCGCCGCGGACGGCCTACAGCGGACCCATGAGCCTGCTGCGTTCGTTCTCAGACGAGATCGCCGCCGTCGTCGCGCGCGTGCGGCCGGCGGTGCTGCACCTGCGCACGCACGGCCGCGGCCGCAGCGGCACGGGTTCGGGCTTCGTCTGCGGGGCCGCCGGGCTGGCGCTGACCAACTGCCACGTCGTCGAGGGCTCGCACAGCGTCGAAGCGACCTTCCACGACGGCCGCACCGCGCAAGCGCAGGTGCTCGGCGTCGATCCGGCGACCGACCTCGCCGTGCTGCGCGTCCCGGACGCAGACGTCGAGCCGCTACAGCTCGCCGACTCCAACGCGCTGCGCGTCGGCGACTTCGCGCTGGCGGTCGGCTGCCCGCACGGCCTCGCGCACTCGGTGACCGCGGGCATCCTCAGCGGGCTCGGCCGCGCGCTGCCGGTGCCCGGCGGCCAGACCATCGAGGACGTCATCCAGACCGACGCGCCGCTCAACCCCGGCAACTCCGGCGGGCCGCTGCTCGACGTCGACGGCCGCGTGATCGGCATCGCGACGGCGATCCTGCCGATGGCGCAGGGCCTGTGCTTCGCGGTGCCGGCGTCGACGGCGAGCGCGGTGGCGCCCGAGCTGGAGCGCTTCGGCCGCGTCGTGCGCGGGTGGCTCGGCGTCGCCGTGCAGGTCGTCGAACTCGCGCCAGCGGTGGCCCGGCGGCTCGGGCTGCCGGCGACGCGCGCGCTCGGCGTGTTCGACGTGACCAAGGGCTCGCCGGCCGAGCGCGCCGGCGTGCAGGCCGGCGACCTGCTGCTGGCGGTCGAGGATCGTGCGATCCGCGGCGCTGGCGATCTGATCGCCTCGCTGCCGCGCGCCGCGATCGGTCAGCCGCAGCGGCTGCGGTTGCTGCGCGGCAACGAGATCGTGCTGCGCGCGGTCACGCCGGAGCGGCCGCCGGCGGTCGCGGCCTGACGGCGGGCGACGGTCCGCGCGACCGTCGTGGCGGCGGGCAGGAGCGCTGGCGACGAAGCTGGCGACGGCGTGCGCAGCGAACGTGGCCACGCCCCCGTCCGCCCGCGCCGGTCACTTGCCGCGGCCGGTCTTCGCCAGCGCGCCTTCGAGCCAGCGCAGCCACAGGCCTTCCCACTCGGTGAAGCTGCCGGTCAGCTTGAACACGTCGAGCTTCGCGCCGGTGCGCGCATCGACCAGCACGAAGAACGGGTTGGCCTTGCTGCCGGCGATCTCCGCCTGCGCCTTGCGGTTCATGGCGAACTGCTCGTCGGTCAACGTGTTCTTCGTGTCGGTGTGCTGCCTGCTCTCCACCACGAACCGCTTCATGAGTCCGGCGACCGCCGGGCTCGGGAAGACCTTGTCTTCCATGATGCGGCACGTCGCTCAATTGAAGCCGGTGAAGTTGTAGAGCAGCAGCTTGTCGTCGGCCTTGGCGACCTCGATCGCGCGCGGCATGTCGTCGAACACGATCACGTGGTCGCCGGCGTGCTTCTTGCCGCCCTTGGCGTCGGCCTTCGACACCAGCGAGTTGCTGTAGCCCGGGATGAAGCCGGTCATCACCGAGTCGAGCTTGTTGCCGATCGCGCCGAACAGGAAGTACGTCGCCAGCAACGTGACGAGCATGCCCGCCGCCATGCGGCCGCCGCCGACGCCCGCGTTGGGGCCGCTGCCGGCGCTGCGCAGGATGCCGAACAGGTACATCGCCCACAGGCCGAAGATCGCCGTCCACAGCAGCAGGAACAGCTCGCGCGGCAGGATCTGCCAGCCGAACGCGAAGTCGACCATCGACGCGAACTTGAGCGCCGCGGCGAGCTCGACGAAGCCGAGCGAGACCTTGAGCGTCTCCATCCACTCGCCCGAGCGCGGCATCGCCTTCACCTTGGTCGGCGCCAACGACAGCAGCACGAACGGCAGCGCCATCGTCGCGCCGAAGATCGCCATGCCGATGGCGACGCGCCCGATGCCGAACTGCGCGACGTTGGCGAGCAGCGAGCCGACGATCGGCGCCGTGCAGGTGAACGACGTGATCACCAGCGTCGCGCCCATGAAGAACACGCCGAGGTAGCCGCCGGTCGAGCTCGCCTTGCCGGCGACCTGCTGCAGCGCCTGCGGCGGCTCGAGGTTGATCCAGCCGAACAGCACGAAGGAGAACAGCAGGAACATCACGCCGATGACGGCGTTGGTCAGCCAGTGGTTGACGACGTCGATGATGACCGTCGACAGCAGCGCGCCGACCACGGTGAACATCAGCACGATGCCGAAGCCGTAGACCAGCGCGAGCGTAAGCACCTTGCCGCCCCGCTTCTCCGCCTGCTTGGTGAAGAAGCTGAACGTGATCGGGATCATCGGGTACGTGCACGGCATCGCGAGGGCGAACAGGCCGCCGCCGATGCAGGCGAGGATCAGCGCCCACCACGAGCCGCCGAACGGGTTGTCGTCGTCGGCCGGCGTCGCGGTCGCGCCGCCCGCCGCGGGTCCGGCCTTCGGCGCATCACCGCCCTTCGTCGGCGCTGTCGCCGCGCCGCTGCGCTCGGGCCGCGCCGCGCCGGCCTCGACCACGAGCTTCGCCTCGAAGCCGACCTCGGCGGGATCGAGGCAGCCGGTCTCGTTGCAGATCTGGTAGCTGAAGCCGGCGTCGACGCCGAGTTCGCCGGGCTGCTGGCCGGCCTTCACGCGCACGACCTGCTTGACCTCGAACGTCGGCGGCAGCGGATGGCTGACGATGCCGGCGCGGTCCTTCTTCTCGCCGGGCGGGATCTGCGGCGCGCCTTCGGCCGCGAGCTCGCCCCAATCGCTCGTCGGGCTCAGGCCGACCGGGATCTGCTCGGTCTCGAGCGCGCCGTAGGCGTGGAACTCGGGATCGGTGACGGTGACGGTCAGCACCAGCGTCGCCGTCTCGCCAGCGCGCGCGGTCGCCGGCTCGAAGCGCGGCGCGACCTCGACCTTGCCGTCGTCGGAGCGGAACTTCGGCGCCGGCTTCGGATCCTGCGCCGCGGGCTTCGCCGCCGCCGGCGCGTCGAGCGTCAGCGTCGCGGTGAACTTCGCCTCGTCAGGCGGCAGGCACATCGCCTCGTCGCACAGCTGGAAGTCGAACGCGCCGGTCACCGTCACCGCGCCGCCGGCCATCCCGGCCGGGACCTTCAGCGGCTGCTTGACGGTGAAGGCGTTGGGCAGTGGGAACTGCCGCAGGCCGCCCTTCATCGTCATGTCGCCCGGCGGGATCTGCGGCTCACCCGCGCGCTCGAGGCCGCCGAGCTGCAGCTTGTCGGCCGCGAGCGCGACCGGGATGTTGGTCTGCTCGAGCGTGCCGTACGCGTGCCAGCCGGGCGTGACGCTCGCCTTGAGCACCAGCGTGACCGACTCGCCGGGCTTGGCGGTCGCGGGCTCGAACGCCGCGGTCAGCGTGAGCGAGCCGTCCTGCGCGCACAGCGCGGACGCCAGCGCGAGCAGGACGGAGAGGAACGGCAGCCAGGAAGGGCGGGCGTGCATCGGGGGGCGGGATCTTACGCGCGGCCGCCGCATGGCGACCGCGCGAAGTGGCCTCCGACGCACGCGCGGATCCGATTGCTCCAGGATCCGCGCAGCTGCCGTCAGGTCCGGCTCAGAGGCCGAACACGCCGAGCGACAGGTTGACGCCGTTCGACGTCAGCAAGCCGAACGCGTTGGCCGTCGGCTCCAGCCAGACCGACTGGCTGCTGAGCGCGAAGCCGGCGAGCGCCGGGTTGCTCGGGATCGGCAGGCTGACCGACAGGCCCGGCAGGCCGGGCACGTTGGAGATCAGGTTGCCGACGCCGGCGTTGACGTCGACGTGCGCGAAGCAGCCGGGCGCGCCGAGGATCGCGAGATCCAGGCCCGGGCCGGGCAGCGCGACGACGCTGAGGAAGTTGATGCCGAGGCCGAGCGGCGTCGCGTTCGACGTGACGAAGTCGATCGTGTTGCCGAGGACCGGCGCCGCCGAGGCGGCGAGCTTCAGCGGCAGCGTCTCCGTCGCGGCGAGCGCGAGGCTCGACAGCGTGACGACGTCGATCGGGCCGACGTCCGGCGACGGGCCGCCCGGCGACCAGCCGACGACCGTGTCGTCATACGACTGGCTGCCGCCGATCGTCGTCATCGTCTGGTAGACGTAGTTGACGTTGCCGGTGCTCAGGTCGAACTGCGCCTGGAAGCGGCACGGGTTGGCCGTCTGGGCCGCCGCGGTTCCCGGCAGGCTCTCGACGTTGTCCCACGTGACGATGTACTGCGAGCCGACGGCCTCGTGCTTGATGAAGCCGCTGCCGAGCTCGGTCGTGTTGAAGTTGTGCCAGCAGACCGCCCAGATCGGGTTGGCCGCGTTCAGCATGCCGTCGACGACCGGCATGAAGTTGTAGTTGTTGCCGGGGAACGGCAGGTTGCTGGTCGTCGAGATGTGACCGTCGGTGTTGACGACGAGCTGGCTCGTCGTGCCGCCCGGGTAGCTCAGCGCGCTCGGCAGCGGGATCACGAAGTCGCCGTTGTTGCTGGCCGCCAGGCTGGCCGCCGTGGCGCTCGGCGCAACGAACGTCGCCGCGCCCTGCGTCAGCACGTAGCCGGCGCCGGTGTTGATCAGCGACAGGCTGCGGTTGGTCAGCGCCGCGGACATCGCCGCGTTGGTGCTCCACTTCTGGTAGAAGCTGCCGCTCGCGTTGTTGCAGCCGCGGCCGACCGAGGCGGTCGTGGCGCACGCGCCGGTGACGAGGCCCGGCGAGTAGAACAGCGTGCCGTTGAAGTGGAACGTCTGCGTGCCGTAGGACGCCGGCGCGACCGTGAACGCCTGCGCGCTCACCGCGCCGACGGTGACCGACAGGTCGGCGTTGGAGATCGTCTGCGGGCCGAGGTTGCTGAACAGGTTGTTCGCGTTGCGGACGAGGATCGCGACGCCGTAGGTGCCCGGCGCGAGCTGGACGCCGGAGCCCCAGCAGACGTTCGCGGCGGTCGGCGCCGACGGGATCACCGACGAGCCCGACGCGCGCAGCGTCCAGTTGGCGGCGGTCAACTCGTTGCCGACGTACGTCGTGAACGGCGCGTTCGCCGTGTAGAACTCGACCGTGATCTGCTGGCCGACCGGCGTGTAGCTCGGGAAGCTCGCGCCCTGCAGCGTGATCGGGTTGGTCACCGTCATGTCCATGAAGAACGCGACGGGATTGGCGGCCGGTCCGGGCACCCAGAGGTACTGCAGAGCGCCGGCGGCAGTGTTCGGATTGATGGCGATGGACGACTGCGCTGCGGCGACGGCCACGAGCGCGCACGAAACGAGCGCGAGACGGGTCAGCATGGGACTCCTGCGGATGCTGGCTGGGACGAGCCGCCGCGACGGTGCGGCGACGGCCCACGATCCTACCGCATGCGCAGCCCCTGCGGAGGCAGGGGCATCCCTTGCCCCCCATGGCATGGGCGGCACGACCGCTCTTGCGGCCAGCCGCAGTCGTCAGAACTCGAAGCCGCCGCCGAACATGAAGCCGCTCAGGGTGACGTCGGCGTTGACGAAGTCGCTGCCGTCGAGGCTGCCCTTGGCGTCGAGCACGAGGGAGCGATAGCCGGCGAACAGGTGCGCCCAGCGCACCGGGCGGACCATCAGCAGGGCCTCGACGTCGACGATGCGGGCCTCGAGATCACCGATGTCCGCGGACATGTAGCCCAGTTCGCCGACGAAGTGGAACCACTTGAGGTCGACCTCGCCGCGCACGACGCCGAACGGCGCGGGCACCGAGAGGTTGGCCGTCTGGTCGGCAAGGGTGTTGTCGCGGACCCGCAGCTTCATGTCGAGGTAGTCGATGCCGATGCCGGGACCGATGCTGACGGGACCGATCGGGATCTCGAAGACGTAGGTCGTCTTGACGTCGAAGACCTCGAAGTCGCTCGACACCGGCGTTCCGTCCGCCGTGATGCCGCCGAACTGATCCTGGATCGTGCCCGAGCCGCTCGCCTTGTAGGCGAAGCTGGACACCGTGAGGACCGGCACGCCACAGTCGACTTCCGCGCGCAGGTAGGGCGCGCCGTAGCTGTCACCGATGCCAAGACCGCTGTCGACGTCTTCGAGCGGCGGCGGATTGACGGCGCCGGTCGCGCCGCCGGTGCTGCTGTTGACCGGCTCGAAGTAACCAACTTCGCCCGACAGGCTCATCTGCGCGTAGCCAGCCTGCGCAGTGACGTCGAGCGAGGTGCAGGCCGACAACGCGACGAGCAGCGCTGCGAGCGACAGGAACAAACGCCGATTCGAAGACATCATGGATCCTCGGCACGCCTATCGGCGCGCCGTGTCGCCGACCTGAGCCGTCGATGGCGTCGGTGCGAGACGACCACGAAGATCCGGCGGAGCCGTAGCCGGATCGACTAGCCTCCGCGCGATGCCGACGACCGTGACGTTCGCGCTGTCCCTGCTCCTGGCCCTCGCGAGCGCCGGTTGCGCCGCCAGGCCGGCGGGACGCGAGCAACCGCATGCCGTGACGACGACGATCCGCCTCGTCGAGCGCGCGCTGCGCCCTGCGAGCGACGTGACGATCCCGACGATGTCGCAGGTCGTCTTCCACAACGACACCTTGCGCGTCGCGATGGTCGCGATCGAGTCGTCGGCCTGCCCCGCGTGCGCAGGCGTCGTCGGCTTCGCCGCGGCCGCAGGCGGTGTGCGCAGCGCGCCGATCCCGCCGGCCGGCTTCGCCGCGCTCTGCTTCCACGCGCCGGGCCGGCACGCCTTCGCGTTCGCGGCCGCGGGCAACGACCAACGCGGCGTGATCACGGTCGACGCCGCGAAGTGACGCGGCGGGCGCCGCGCGGTGCCCGGAAACGACCGCGGGCGGCCATCGCCGCCCGCGCCTTGGTCATCGACCGCGACCGCCGCCCGACCGGGCGGCGAACTTGGTGCGTCAACCATAGGGCCTGGTCGTCTGCACGCCGGGCTTTTCGCCGGCGAGCAGCGAGGCCGCCGCGTCGTGCACGTAGCGCGTCGGCGAGGGCTTCTTGCCCTGGCCGTCGTCGTCGAGCGCGCCCTGGTATTGCAGCTTGAGCTCCTTGTCGAAGACGAAGCAGTGCGGCGTCGTCTTGGCGTCGAGCAGCTTGCCGAGCACGGCGTCGTGGTCGACGAGGATGGCGTGGTTCGCCTTGATCTCGGCGGCCTTCGCGCGCAGCTTCGGGTACGGGCGCTTGTCCGCGTCCTTCTCGTCGAAGGCCTCGGCAGCCGGCGGCTCGCCGATCTCGTTGGCGTTGGCGGCGATGCCGAGGACGACCACGTCCTTGCCGGCGAACGCGTCGACGATCGCGTTGAGCTTCGGCTCGGCGAGCTCTTCCCAGGGGCAGGTCGTCGACCAGAAGTGCAGCACGACGACCTTGCCCTTCAGGTCGTCCAGCAGCTGGATCTTGCCGTCGATCGCGCGCAGCGACATGCCCTTGGGCAGCTGGTCGCCGATGGCGAGGACCTTGGGGGCCTCGACCTTCGGCGTCTCGGCCTTCGGCGCGGGCTTGGGATCGGGCTTGGGCGCGGGATCCTGCGCCGCAACGAAGGCGCACAGCGCCAGCGTCGCGAACAGGCTCGGGGTCGTCGGCATGAGGTCCTAGGGGTCGGAAGTGCGCGGCAATGGTGCAGCGCGCGCGGGTTACGGACAACCCCGGGAAGCGCCCACTGCCGGCGATCGCGACGCGGCGGCGGCGCGCGCAGCCCCGGGGGAGGAAGCGCCGCTACGAAGCGCGCATCCAGCGACCGAGCAACAGGCGGCTGGCGAGCGCGACGCCGCCGAACACGGCGAAGCCGACGAGCGCCGACAGCAGCACGCACACGAACACGCGGTCGGTCTGGAAGCTGCGCAGCGCCGTCAGGATCATCACGCCGAGCGGCGCGCGCTGGCCGCCTTCGCCGGCGATGAACTCGCCCGAGATCGTGCCGATGGTCGCCAGTCCCGCCGCGATCCGCAGGCCGGTCACGATCGACGGCACCGCGCCCGGCAGCGCCAGCTTCCACCACACGGCCAGCCGCCCCGCGCGCAGCACCGCGAACAGTTCGTCGAGGCCGGGATCGCGCGTGCGCAGGCCGTGCAGCGCGTTGGCGATCACCGGGAAGAGCGACACGATGGCCGCGCTCGCGACCACCGCGGGGCGACCGTAGCCGAGCCAGATCACGAGCAGCGGCGCGATCGCGATGAGCGGCACCATCTGGAAGAGCAGCGTGAGCGGGTACACGCTGCGCTCGACCGCGCGCGACAGCGAGAGCAGGCTCGCCAGCAGGATGCCGGCCGCCGCCGCGAGCGCGAAGCCCGCGAGCGCGCTCGTCGCCGTCTCGAGGCAGCCGGTCAGGAACGGCAGCGGATCGGCGAGGAACGCGTCGAGCACGCCCTTCGGCGAGGGCAGCATGAAGTCCTGGATCCCGAAGGCCCGCTTGGCGAGCGCCCACAGCGCGACCGCGCCCGCGATCGCGAGGATCGGCGGCAGCGTGCGCGCCACGAAGCCGGGCGTGCGGTCGCTCATCGCCGCGCCTCCGCGATGGCGGCCAGCATGGCGTCGCTCGCCGCGCGCACGCACGCGCCGAGCGCCGGATCGGTCCAGAAGCGATCGCCGCGCGGCGCGGCGGGCGTCGCGATGTCCGCCACGATGCGCGCGGGACGCGGCGAGAACACCACCACGCGCTCGGCGAGGAACACCGCCTCGGGCATCGAGTGCGTGACGATCACCGCGGTGAAGCGCTCGCGCTCCCACAACGCGCGCAGCTCGACGTCGAGCTCGTGGCGCGTCACCTCGTCGAGCGCGCTGAACGGCTCGTCGAGCAGGAGGAACTGCGGCCGCGCGACCAGCGCGCGCGCGATCGACGCGCGCATCCGCATGCCGCCCGACAGCTGGTGCGGGTAGCGCGCCTGCGCGTCCGACAGCCGCACCATCGCCAGCGCCTCGGTCGCGCGCGCGCGGCGCTCGGCCTTGTCGACGCCCGCGAGCTCGAGCGGCAGCGCCACGTTCTCCAGCAGCGTGCGCCAAGGCAGCAGCCGCGGCTCCTGGAAGCAGAAGCCGGCATCGCCGCGTGCGCGCCGCAGCGTGCCCGCGCTCGGCGCGTCGAGTCCGCCCATCATGCGCAGCAAGGTCGTCTTGCCGCAGCCCGACGGTCCGACCAGCGCCGTGAACGAGCGCGCCGGCGCCGTGAGATCGACCGCCTCGACCGCGGCCACCGCGCCGAACACACGCGAGACCGCGCGCAGGTCGAGGGCGTAGGTGGTGTCGGTGCCGGGTTCCATCGATGCGCCGTGCGGGCCGCACCATACACTCCGACGATGATCGTCCCTCGTCGCCGTTCGCGCCTTCCCGCGCTGCTGCCGATCTTCGCCGCTGCCGCGCTGCTGCTGCCGGCCGCCTGCTCGGGCGACGACCCGGGCGCTGCGACCGCCGCCGCGCCAGGCGGCGGCGCCAAGCCGGCCCTCACCAAGGTGAAGCTGCAGCTCAACTGGGTGGCCGAGCCCGAGTTCGGCGGCTTCTACGCGGCGCAGCAGAAGGCACTCTTCCAGGCCGAGGGCCTCGACGTCGAGCTCGTGCAGGGCAGCCCCGGCGTGCCGGCGCCGCAGCTCGCGGCGAGCGGCAAGGTCGAGTTCGCCACCGTCGCGGGCACGCAGGTCGTCGAGCTGGCCGAGCAGGGCGGCGACCTCGTCGCGCTGTACGCGGTGTACCAGTCGAACCCGATGGGGATCATGGTGCACGAGTCGTCGCCGTTCCGGTCGCTGGGCGAGCTCTGGCAGTCGGACGCGACGGTGTCGATCGAGCAGGGGCTGGCCGAGTTCTCGTGGCTCACGAAGCAGCGCCCCGAGGGCAAGCTCCGCCTCGTGCCCTACACCTCCAATCTGGCTGCCTTCGCCGCCGACCCGAAGCTGGCGCAGCAGTGCTTCATCACCAGCGAGCCCGTGTCGCTCGAGCTGCAGGGCGTGAAGACGCGCTTGTTCCTGTTCGGCGAGTCGGGGTTCGATCCCTACAACGTGGTCGTCGCGACCAGTCGCAGCTACTACGAGGCGAACAAGGCGACCTGCGCCGCGCTGGTGCGCGCGTGCGCCGCGGGCTGGCGCGCGTACCTCGACGACCCCAAGCCGATCCACCGCACGATGGCGGGCCTCAACGCGGCGATGAGCGTCGCGGCGATGGACCTCGGCGCCGAGAAGCAGCGCGCGCTCATCGAGAACGACGAGACGAAGCGCATGGGCCTCGGCGGCATGCGCGTGGAGCGCTGGCAGTCGACCGTGCAGCAGTTGTTCGACCTCGGCCGCATCAAGTCGCGGCCCGACGCCGCGCGGCTCTTCGTCTGGGACGCGGCGGCCGGCTCGGCGCGGTGACGCGGTGACGCGACGCGCGCCCGCGGCCTGTCGCCATGGCCGCGCTCGGCGCGTCGGCAGCCAGCCGGCGCCCCTCAGCGCCGCAGCTCGTCGACCACCGGCGCCATCGCCTCCGCCCACGTGCGGTACGCCGCCGGCGCGAGGTGCAGCAGGTCCGGCATCGTCTCCTTGCTGAGCGTGCCGTCCGCTTGCAGGAACTTCGGCGCGAGGTCGAGGCGGCGCACCATCGCGTCGCCGGCGAACGCGGCGGCGGCGAGGTCGCTGGCCTTGGCGTTCTTCTGCCGCTGCGCGTTGGGCTTCTCGCCGCGCGGGAAGACGTCGAGCAGCAGCACCTTGGCCTGCGGCAGGCCGGCGCGCAGGCGCTGCACGATCGCCGCGATGCCGGCGCCGATCTCCTCGGCGGTGTTGTCGCTGCCGTTGCTGTTGTTGGTGCCGATCATCACGACGCAGACCTTGACCGCGTTCTGCGGGCCGGCGAGCGCTGCGAGCGCGCCCTGGTCGAGGCGCCACAGCACGTGCTGCGTGCGGTCGCCGCCGATGCCGAGGTTGAGCGTCTTGCGCGGTTCCCAGTGCGACGCCCACAGCTCCTTGCCAGCGCCGTTCCAGCCCTGCGTGATCGAGTCGCCGACGAACACGACCTCGTAGCCGCCCTTCTGCGCCTTCGCGAGGTCCTCGGCCATGCGCTTCTGCCAGCCCTCCTGCAGCCGCGGCGCTGGCGTGACCGCGTCGCTCGGCCGCACGAACGTCGGCGCTGCGCCCTTGGCGCGCTCGTCGAGCTCGGCGAGCGTCAGCCGCACCGCGCGGATGTACGGCTGCTGGCTCGGGTCCCAGTGGCCGTACGTCGTCGTCACGATCGTGCCGTCGGCGAGGATCTCGACGCCGGGGTACGCGCAGTCGGTGCCCTTCCAGTTGCGCGACAACCGCACGCGGTACTGGCCGTCGCGGCGCTGCACGACGTCGTCGAACGTGCCGACCCACGCGATCCAGTCGCCGCGCGTCGGACTGTCCTTCGCCATGTCGCGGAACGACACGAACAGGCGGCCGTCCGGCGCGTACACGCCGACGTGGCGGTCGCCGGTCAGCGACAACGGCAGCGGCAGCGGCGCCGACCACGTGCGGCCTTCGTCGTCGGACAGGCTGAGGTGGCTGTTCTGCTTGCGCTGGTTCTCGCGCAGCAGCATCGCGAGGCGCTTGCCGTCGGGCGACCGGATCACGCCGGGCTCGCAGAGGTCCTTGTCCTTGCCGGTCCACACCACCGTCGGCGCCGCCCAGGTCACGCCGCCGTCCTGCGAGATCGTCTGGTAGACGGTGAACGGCGCGCGCTTGCCGTCCTTCTGGAAGAAGCGGCCGTCGTCGTGGAACCACGCCGCGTGGCTGCCGTCGCGCAGCGGCAGCACGCTCGCCATCGCGACGATGCCGCCGAAGTCGCCGATCGGCTCGAGCGGCGTCCACGTCGCGCCGTCGTCGGTCGAGAGCGCGCGGCGGATCGGATGCAGGCCGGAGAACAGCACGAGCCGGGCCTTGCCCTGCTTGTCGATCAGCCGGTGGATCGTCGGCGTCTCCTGGCTGGTCGCCCAGTTCTCCGGCACCGGCAGCGGCGCGCTCCACGTCTTGCCGGCGTCCGCGCTGCGCTGCAGCACGATCTGGCCCTTGCCGTGGCCTTCGGGGTACACGCACAGCATCGTCGTGCCGTCGGGCAGCAGGACCGTCGTCGGGTGGCCGAGGTACTTGGCCGGGTCCTTGCGCACGGTGACCTGCCGCGCGGCGTCGCCGTCGAGGTCGAGCCAGCGCAGGCCGGCGGATTGCTGGGCGGTCGGTTGCTGCGCGACGGCCTGCTGCGCGGCGAGCGGCGCGAGCGCGGCGAAGACCGCTGCGGCAGCGGCGAAGACGGACGGACGACGGACGATGCGCATGCCGCCTTCGTACCGACGCCGGCACGACGGACAAGCCGCCGTTCGTCGCAGGTTGGTGACGCGGCGCGCGCGCCTACAGCCAGTGCCGCAGCAATCGCGCGCCCGCCGCCAGCACGTCCTCCGGCCCGCGGTCCAACGTGCGCCAGATGCGCAGCGCGCTGCCGAAGCCCGGGTCCATGCGCGAGAACGCCTCGACCACGAGCCAACCGCGGTAGTCGATGCCGCGCAGCGCGGCGGCGACCTTGCCGAAGTCGACCTGGCCCGCGCCCGGCGTGCCGCGGTGGTTCTCGCTCAGCTGCACGTGACCGAGCGTGCCGCCCATCGCCGCGATCGCCGCGCCGACGTCCGCTTCCTCGATGTGCGCGTGGTGCGTGTCGAGCGCGCCGACGACGGCCGGGTGGCCGATGTCACGCACCAGCGAAGCACAGTCCGCGGCGGTGTTGAGGAAGTAGCTCTCGAAACGGTTGAGCGGCTCGAGCGCGAGCGTGACGCCGCACTTCGCCGCGTGGTCGCCGGCCTGCCGGAGCACGTCGACGCAGCGCGCGCGTTCGTCGGCGGTCGGCGGCTGCTCGGTCCACACGCCGTACGCCGAGTGCATCGGGCCTGCGACCATCGGGCTGCCGAGCGCGGCCGCGGTCTCCGCGAGCTTGCCGAGGTGCTCGACCGCCGCGCGCCGCTCGGCCGCGTCGGCGGCCACGGGATTGGCGCCGGGAACCGCGAAGCCGACCGCCAGCGCCTTGAGGCCGGCAGCGGCCAGCGCCTTGCGCGCGGCGTCGACCTGCGCGCGGTCGGCGCCGACGATCGGCAGCTCCGCGGCGCCGTAGCCGTGGAACGCGAGCCGGTCGAACCAGCGGAACCCCGCCGGATCGAGCCGCGGACCGAAGTACAGGAAGCTGAAGCCGAGCTTGGGGGCGCCGAGGTCCATCGCGATCACCCGGAGAACGACCAGGCCGGCAGGTCCTTGCGCACGCCGCCCTGCATCGCCGACTCGTGCGCGAGGATGCCGACGCACGTCCAGTTGGCGCTCTGGCGCGCGTTGGGCCACGCGTCGCGGTCCTCGGCGAGCGCCATCAGCCACTCGTGCGCGAGGTGCGGGTGGCTGCCGCCGTGGCCGCCGCCCTGCGTGAACGACAGGTGTTCGTTGCCGGCGAGGTCGTAGACGCCCTTCGTCGTGAACGTGCGGATGCCCTCGGGCAGCAGGTGCGCGAAGTCCGGCACCTCGACGCGCTCGGGGATCTCGTGCTCGGGGCGCTTGGCGACGTGGATCACCGCCTTCTCGCCCTCGATCAGCGGCCACTCGAACGCCTTCTTGTCGCCGTACACGTCGATGCTCTCGCGGTACTGGCGCGCGACGTCGAACAGCGAACGGATGATGCGCGCCGACAGGTCGCTGTGGCGCAGCTTGACGTGCGCGGTCTCGACGGCGAACGGCGAGCCGTAGATGCCGGCCATCTCGTTGCGGATGGTGCCGCTGCCGAAGCACGAGACGTACTCGGCGTCCTTGCGCGGCAGGCCGAGCACCGGACCGACGCAGTGCGTCGCGTAGTACATCGGCGGCAGGCCCGGCCAGTAACCCGGCCAGCCGTCCATGTCCTGCTGATGGCTCGCCTGCAGGAACTGCAGCTTGCCGAGTTCGCCCTTCTTCAGCAGTTCCTGCAGGAACAGGAACTCGCGCGAGTACACGACCGTCTCCATCATCATGTACTTGCGGCCGGTGCGCTCGCAGGCCTCGACGATGCGGCGGCAGTCCTCGACGCTCGTCGCCATCGGCACCGTGCACGCGACGTGCTTGCCGGCCTCGAGCGCCTGCAGCGTCATGCGCGCGTGGTCCGGGATCGGCGTGTTGATGTGGACGAAGTCGACGTCCTTGTCGCGCAGCAGGTCGGCGTAGCTGGTGTACCGCTTGCTGATGCCGAAGGCCTTGCCGACGGCGTCGAGGCGCTTTTGGTCGCGCTGGCAGATGGCGTGCATCTCGGCCAGCGGGTGGTTCTGGTAGATCGGGATGAACTCGGCGCCGAAGCCGAGGCCGACGATGGCAGCGCGGAACTTCTTCATGGCGAAGGGGGCGAAGCGGAGAGGTCGAGGGGAAGTCGAACGGGAAGGCGGTGGGTCGCGGCCGCGTCAGCGGGGCGCAGGCTGCGCAGGGCTCGTGGCGTCGTTGCGCATGGTCCTGGACATGGGCTCAGCGCCCGGCGTCGAGCTCGGCCGCGGTCCACGGCGTCGCACGGTCCTTGTGCTTCTCGCGGCGCGCGGCGACCTGCTCCTTGCTCACCGCCGGCGCGTCGTTGCTCCAGCGCTGGCGGACGTAGGTGACGACGTCGGCGATCTCCTGGTCGTCGAGCTGGCCGCCGAGCGGCGCCATCGCGCTGTCGAAGCGGCGGCCGCTGACGGTGATCGGTCCCATCAGGCCGTGCAGCACGACGTCGACGACGCGCTCGCCGGGGCCGGCGAGCCAGTCCGAGCCGTCGAGCGGCGGGAACACCGGCGGCAGGCCGCGGCCGTCGAGGCCGTGGCAGGCGATGCAGGTGC
>JBEITC010000246.1:0-5956 GCA_040375075.1 Planctomycetota bacterium
CACGGCCGTTGCCGGCCCGCGGCTTTTAAGGCCGCTGCGTCTGCCGTTTCGCCACCCCCGCGGCCGGCGCGCGCATCATGCGGGGGCGTCGGGCGGGGCGGAAGCGCGGGTTCGCGCCTGGCGTCCAGCGCCGCCGGAAGAAGAGTGAGGTCCCGCCCAGAATCGAACTGGGGTAGACGGATTTGCAATCCGTTGCCTAACCACTTGGCTACGGGACCACGTTGGGCGCAGGAAGGTAGCGCGGGTTCCGGCGGGCGCAAGGGTGAAGCGGCCCTGGGCGAATCGGCGTAGGCGCGCCCGCCGTTCCGTCCGTATGCTCTCCGCCCCGCTGCGTCACCCCCGCGGCGCCCCTTGCCGTGAAGACCAAGAAGAAGATCCACTTCGAGTTCGACCAGGACCTCGTCCGCGAACCGCTGCTCTACAAGATCAACCGCTCGTTCGACGTCATCGTCAACATCCGCGGCGCGTCGGTCTCGGACGAGGGCGGCTTCATCGCGCTCGAGCTGGAAGGCGAGGCGGCCGAGATCGAGCGCGTGCTGGACTACCTGCGCGGCCAGGGTGTGCGCCTCGGCGAAGGCCTCGGGAGCAGCGAGCAGTGATGCGCGCGGGGCTCGGGGGGCTGCTCGCCGCGCTGTGGCTGGCGGTCCCGGTCCTCGCCCCGGCGGCGCCCAACGATCAGGTCGCTCGCGGGGCGCGCGGCGTGGTGGTCAGCCAGGAGCCGCACGCGACGGCGGTCGGGCTGCAGGTGCTGCAGAACGGCGGCAACGCCGTCGACGCGGCGGTCGCGACGGCGCTGGCGCTGGCGGTGACCCACCCGCAGGCCGGCAACCTCGGCGGCGGCGGCTTCTTCGTGATCCGCATGGCCGACGGTCGCACGGCGGCGATCGACTTCCGCGAGAAGGCGCCGAAGGCGGCGCACGCCGACATGTACCTCAAGGCCGACGGCAGCGTCGACGCCGACAAGGCGCAGTTCGGCGCCACGGCCGCGGGCGTGCCCGGCGCGCCGGCCGGCCTGCTGCTGGCGCTGCAGAAGTTCGGCAGCAAGAACCTCAAGGACGTGGTCGCGCCGGCGATCCGGCTGGCGCGCGAGGGCTTCGTCGTCGACCAGTTCCTCGCCGGCAGCCTCGCCGAAGCCAAGCAGGACCTCGGCCGCTTCCCGTCGACGCGCAAGGTGTTCTTCCAGGACGACGCGCCGCTGCGCCAGGGCGACATGCTGGTCCAGAACGACCTCGCCGACACGCTGCAGCGCTTCGCCGACAAGGGCTTCGACGGCTTCTACCGCGGCCGCACCGCCGAGCTGATGCAGGCGCAGATGGAGCGCGACGGCGGCTTCGTCACCGCCGCCGACATGGCGGCGTACGAAGCCAAGGAGCGTCCGGTCCTGCGCGGCAGCTACCGCGGCCACGAAGTGCTCACCATGCCGCCGCCGTCGTCGGGCGGCGTCTGCATGCTGCAGATGCTGGCGATGCTCGAGGGCCACGACCTCAAGGCGCTGGGCTACGGCAGCAGCGCGTCGATCCATCTGCTCGTCGAGGTCATGCGCCGCGCGTACGCCGACCGCTCGCGGTGGCTCGGCGATCCGGACTTCTACGCCGTGCCACAGGACGGCCTGCTCGCCAAGGAGTACGCCACGTCGCGCCTCGCCGACTTCGACGCCAGCAAGAAGGGACCCGTGCAACCGGGCCTGCCGGCCGGCGGCAAGGAGAGCGACGACACGACGCACTTCTCGGTCGTCGACGCGGCCGGCAACGCGGTCGCCTGCACGACGACGATCAACTCGACGTTCGGCGCGTGCTGCGTCGTCGACGGCGCCGGCTTCCTGCTGAACAACGAGATGGACGACTTCTCGGCGAAGCCGGGGGTGCCCAACCAGTTCGGCCTCGTCGGCGGCAAGGCCAACGCCATCGCGCCCGGCAAGCGCATGCTGTCGTCGATGACGCCGACGATCGTGCTGAAGGACGGCCAGCTGCGGCTCGTCGTCGGCGCGCCGGGCGGCGGCCGCATCATCACCGGCGTCATGCAGACGATCCTCAACGTGCTCGACCACGGCATGACGCTCGAGCTCGCTGTCCGTGCGCCGCGCGTGCACCACCAGTGGCTGCCCGACGAGATCGCCTGGGAGCCGATGGCGCTGTCGCCGGACACGCGCGCGCTGCTGCTGCAGAAGGGCCACACCATCGCCGAGCGGCCGCGCGGCATCGCCCAGGTGTTCGCCGTCGAACTGCGCGCCGACGGCACGCGCGTCGGCGTCGCCGACCCGCGCAGCGGCGGCTCGGCGCTGGCGTACTGAGGCCCCGGACGACGGCCATGGCGCATCCCATCCGCATCGCCCCGTCGCTGCTCGCCGCCGACTTCAGCCGGCTGGCGGACGAGGTGCGTTCGGTCGAGGCGGGGGGCGCCGACTGGCTGCACCTCGACGTCATGGACGGCCACTTCGTGCCGAACCTGACCTTCGGGCCGTTCGTCTGCGCCGCGATCGCCAAGGTGGCGACGCGGCCGCTCGACGTGCACCTGATGATCACCGACCCGTGGCAGTACGCCGACGCGTTCCTCGACGCCGGCGCCGACCTGCTGACCTTCCACGTCGAGGTCGCAGGGCGCGGCGACGCCGTCGCGCTGCTGCGGCACATCCGCGCGCGCGGCAAGAAGGCCGGCCTGTCGCTGCAGCCGGACACGCCGGCCGAGGCGCTGCGGCCGTTCGTCGGCGAACTCGACCTCGTGCTGGTGATGAGCGTGTTCGCCGGCTTCGGCGGCCAGAAGTTCATGCCCGAGGTGCTGAGCAAGGCGACGGCGCTGCGCGCGATGGGCTACGCCGGCGAGATCTCGATCGACGGCGGCGTCGGTCCGAGCACCATCGCCGCCGCCGCCAAGGCTGGCGTCAACGCCTTCGTCGCCGGCACCGCGGTCTTCGGCGCGCCGGACCGCGCCGCGCGCATCGCCGAACTGCGGGCGCTCGCCGCCGCAGCGTCCTGATCGCGCTTCCTTGCGCGCCCTTCGCTGGCTATCGTCTCTCCCCCCGCAACCCGAACAGGAAACGAACGACATGGCTTGGACCCGCTTCGGCAAGAAGAAGGACATGCCCGGTGGACTCTGGATCAAGTGCGAGTCCTGCGGGGCGATGCTCTTCCGCAAGGACTTCGAGCAGAAGAACCGGGTCTGCGGCACGTGCGGCTACCACTTCACCCTGCCGGCGCGCGAGCGCATCGCCATCACGGTCGACCCGGGCAGCTTCGACGAGATGTGGAAGGACCTGCGCGCGCAGGACCTGCTCGGCTTCAACGACCGCGTCCCGTACGCCGAGAAGCTGGTCCAGACCAAGCAGAAGACCGGCGAGTCGGACGCCATGGTCTGCGGCACCGCCAAGGTGAAGGGCGTGCCCTGCGCCGTCGGCGTGATGAACTTCCAGGTCCTCGGCGGCTCGATGGGCATGGTCGTCGGCGAGAAGATCGCGCTGCTCTGCGAGCACGCGCTCAAGACCCGCCTGCCGGTCGTGCTGTTCGCCTGCTCCGGCGGCGCCCGCATGCACGAAGGCGCCGTGTCGCTGATGCAGATGGCCAAGACCTGCGGCGCACTGCAGCGGCTGAACGCCGCCGGCGTGCCGACGATCTCGGTGATGACGCACCCGACCACGGGCGGCGTCACCGCGTCGTTCGCGTCGGTCTGCGACCTGCTGGTCGCCGAGCCGGGCGCCTTGATCGGCTTCGCCGGCCCGCGCGTCATCGCCACGACGATCAAGAAGGAGCTGCCGAAGGGCTTCCAGCGCTCGGAGTTCCTGCTCGAGAAGGGCCAGATCGACCGCATCGTCCCGCGCGCGCAGCTGCGCGACGAGCTCGGCCGCATGCTCGCCTACGCCACCGGCGGCGATCCGGTGGCGGCGTTCAAGCCGCAGTCGGTCGCCGCGGCGGCCGAGGGGGACGCGGCGCCCGCCGCCGACGCCGACAAGCCGAAGAAGAAGCCGAAGGCGAAGAAGGCGTGAGCCGCTGTTCGCGTCGCGGCGCGCCCGCGCGAGGCCTGTCATGAGCGGCCTCAAGCCGTTGCGTCCCGTGCCCCGCGGCGGGCCGGCGCCGCGCTTCCACGGCCGCTACAAGGTCACGCCCGAGGACTTCGCCGTCGACGAAGTGCCGGCGTACACGCCGTGCGGTGTTGGCGATCACGTCTGGCTGTGGGTCGAGAAGCGCGGGCTGTCGACGCTCGACCTGCTGCACGAACTCGGCGAGGCGCTCGACCAGGACGAGCGCAGCTTCGGCATCGCCGGGCTGAAGGACGCGCAGGCCGTCAGCCGCCAGTGGGTCAGCATCGAGCACGTCGATACCAAGCGCTGCGAGGGGCTCCGCGGCGAGCGCTTCGCCGTGCTCGACGTGAAGCGGCACGGCAACAAGCTGCGCATGGGCCACCTGCGCGGCAACCGCTTCGGCATCACGCTGCGCGGCGCGCGTCCCGAGGACCTCGCTGCGGCGCAGGCGAACCTCGCCGACATGGCGGCCCGCGGCGTGCCGAACTACTTCGGCGAGCAGCGCTTCGGCAAGCGCGGCGCCAACCTGCAGAAGGGCCTCGAAGTGCTGCGCGGCAACCCGCGGCAGTTCGCTGCCCGCATGCCGCGGCGCGTGTTCGGCCTCGTGCTGTCGGCGGTGCAGAGCGACGCGTTCAATCGCGTCGTCATCGAGCGGCTTCCGACCCTCGGCACGCTGCTGCCGGGCGATCTCGCCTTCAAGCACGACAACGGCTCGGTGTTCGCCATCGACGATCCGCAGAAGGACCAGCCGCGCTGCGACCAGTTGCTGGTGTCGCCGAGCGGCCCGCTGCCCGGCCCGGAGATGATCCAGCCGGCCGGCCAACCCAAGCAGATCGAGGACGACGTGCTGCGCGCGCTCGGGCTCACGCACGAGCTGTTCGGCAAGCTGCCGTTCCGTCTCTGCCGCGGCGAGCGCCGGCCGCTGCGTGTGCCGGTCGTCGAGCCGACGGCCGAACTCGTGCCCGGCGGCCTGCGCGTCGCCTTCGAACTGACGCGCGGCGCCTACGCCACGTCGGTCCTGCGCGAACTGCTGGTCGACACGATCTGGTTCGGCCCGAACGACTGATCGGCGCGCCGGCTCAGGCGTCGCCGCGCAGCGCGTCGGCGAGGCCGGAGCTGCGGTCGGGCCAGCGCGCGAGCGCTGATTCGAGCATGGCGAGGTCGCCGTGCACGAGCACGCGGCGGCGGCCGCGCGTGACGCCGGTGTAGACCAGCGGCGCGTCGAGCAGCTCCATCGGCTTGTCGGGCAGCGACAGCAGCACACAGTCGAACTCGCTGCCCTGCGCCTTGTGCACGGTCATCGCCCAGGCGGTTTCGTGCTGCGGCAAGCGGTGCAGCGGCACGAGCCGCGGTTCCTCGGCGCCGCGCGGGAAGGCGACCACGCGGCGACCCTGCGCATCGGCGACGACGAGGCCGAGGTCGCCGTTGTAGAGGCGGTTCTGGTGGTCGTTGGCGACGACCAGGATCGGACGACCGAGGTAGTCGTCGCCGTCGGTGCGCAGGCCGGCGCCGCGCAGCAGCGCTTCGACGCGCGCATTCCACGTCGAGGCGCCGTGGGGGCCATGGCGCGTGGCGGTCAGCACGCGGAAGGCGGCGAGCCGGCTGCCGACGTCGGCGTCGCCGGTGGCAGCCGCCAGGATCGCTTCGTGGAACGGCACCAAGGCGGCGTCGATCGTCGCCGCGTGCGGCAGGTCGGCGTGGCCGGCGCGCAGCGTCGCGAGCGCCTTGTCCGGCTGGCGGCCGGCCATCGCCGCGGCGAAGCCGCCGATGCCGGGCCGCGACGCGAAGCGGTAGTTCTTGCGCAGTCCGACCACGACGTCGGCGATCGGCGCCGCGCGCTCCTGGGTCAGGGGAAGAGCCCAGAGAGGAAAGACCTGAGACCAAGAGACCCAGGTAACATTCGTTTGCTGAGAATTACTGCCATCAGTATTTTTTTAGCTGCAG
>JBEITC010000067.1:0-11875 GCA_040375075.1 Planctomycetota bacterium
CCGCCGAAGCCAGCGGCGCCGACCACGTCTGCCTGCTGCCCGCCCACCGCGGCACGACGTGGCTCGGGCGCGCCTGCCTGCTCGCCTTCCATCTGACCGTGCAGCGCCGCGTCGCGCAGGTCAACGCGCGCACGCAGCGCGGCTTCGTCGGCACCGGCGCGTTCACGCTCGTGCGCACGGCGGCCTACCGCCGGATCGGCGGCCACGAGGCGCTGCGCTTCGAAGTGCTCGACGACGTGATGCTCGGCGCGCTGCTGTTCCGCGCCGGCTGCCGCTCGCGCGTCTGGCTCGCCGACGACGCGTTCTCGATCGCGTGGGGCCGCACGCCGGGAGACCTCGTGCGCGTCGTGCGCAAGAACATGTTCGCGGTGCTGCGCTACCGCACCTGGCTTGCCGCGCTCGCCATCGCCGCCGGCACGGCGCTGCCGCTCGGCGCGCTGCTCGCGCCGTTGTGGGCCGGCCCGTCCGGTTGGTGGCCGTTCGCGGCCTATGCGGCGACCGGCGTGCCTGGCGCGCTGCTCGCGCGCCGCATGGGCTGGCAAGCGACCGCTGGCCTCGCCACGCCGATCACGCGGCTCCTGCTCGCGTATGCATTGCTGGTGTCGACGGCGACGACGCTGGCCCAGCGCGGCGTCGTCTGGCGCGGCACGCGCTACGCGCTCGCTGACCTGCGGCGGCGGATGGTGCGCTGAACGGGCGCCGTCAGTGCACGACGCGCCACCAACCGTCGCCTAGCGCGTCCTGGTGCTCGCCGAGGCGGCGGCCGGCCTGGGCCGCGGCGTCGAGCGCCGGCGGCAACCACTGCAGACGCAGCTCGTAGATCTCCGGCAGGCCGAAGCGCGCGAAGACGACGACCGCGGTCGCTTGGCCGTCGACGGTTTCGGCGTGAACGTCGAGCGCCTGCAGCTGCTGTGCCAGCCGCGCGCGCAGCTCGGCGTCGTTCGCTGCGCGGAGCGCGCCGGCGTCCGTCGGCGCCGCCGTCGCCAACGCGCGCACCGCCGCGAAGTCGGCCGGTCGAGCCGCCAGCAGCGCGCGCGCCGCCGGCACGTCGAGTCCGCGTCCTTCGTCGACGCCGCGGAAGAACAGCGCCGCCGCGACGAGGGGCCAGACGATGACCATCAAGAAGAACGCGCCGACCACGAGCACGACGGCGAAGGCCGCCTGCCCGCGCCGGGGCTCCGGCGCAATCGTCGGCGCAGGCGTCGGTGGATCGTCGCGGCGAGTCGTGTTCATGCGAGTCGCGCGGGCCGCCCGCTCACCCGAGCCCGAAGCCCAACCGCTGCAGCTCGTCCGCCAGCGTCGTGCGCGCGGCGAGGTAGCTGCTGCCTTCGCCCCACGCCGCGGCGATGCGCTCGGTCCAGCCCTTGTCGAGGTTGACCGGCTTGCCGCCGTAGCCGCCGCGCTCGGCGTTGGTGCGCGCGGCCCACGCGCGGATCACCGCGTCGGTGCCATCCAGCGCCGGATCCACCGCTGCATGGTCGTAGCGCTCCCAGTGCAGCACGCCCGGCAACGGCATGCGGCCGCGCGGCACGGGGTCGTCGTCCGGCACGCCGAGCGTCATGCCGAACAGCACGAAGCATCCCGGCGGCAGGTCGAGCAGTTGCGCCAGCTCGAGCGGATGGTTGCGCGCAGCGCCGATCATGCACGCGCCGAGGCCCTCGGCTTCGGCGGCGAGCTGCAGGTTCTGGCCGAGCAGCGCTGCGTCGACGACCGCCTGCAGGAACAGCTCCAGGCTCTGCGTCTGCAGCGTCGCGCCGTGCCGGCCGCACGCGGCGGCGAGCTTGCGCAGGTCGGCGCAGACGGCGGCGAACACCGGCGCCTGCACGATGTGCGCTTGCCCGCTGCACAGCCGCGCGCACGCGCCCTTGCGTCCGGCGTCCTGCACCAGCACGACGCTGTAGGCCTGGATCCAGCTCGACGTCGACGCATGGCGCGCGGCGTCGACGAGCCGTTCGAGCTGCGCCTTCGGCAGCGGCGTCGGCGCGTACGCGCGGCGGCTGCGGTGCGCGAACATCTGCGCCACGGTCGGCAACGGCCCGCCGTGCAGCGCGCAGACCGCGGCGCGGTGGTCCTCGGGCCGATCGAGGTCGGCGTGCACCCACGGATTGGCGCTCGGCAGCGCGCGCACGCGCGCAGGCTCGCGCCGCACGAGGTCGCGCAGCAGAGCGCCTTCGGCCTGGATCTCGGCGAACACCGCGCGCGAAAACGCGACCGGATGGCCCGGCTTGCCGCGGAACAGCGGCAGCGCCACGGACGCGCCCTGCTGCACGGCGGCGACACAGGCGAGCACGGTGTCGGCGGCGACGAGCGCGTGGTCGACGGGGAACACCACCACTTCGCTCGCGTCGGCCGGCAGCGCGCGCTCGGCCGCGCGCAGGCTGTCGGCCATCTCGCCGCCCGCGGGCACGACGACGACCTGCGCGCCGAGCCCTTCGGGCAGCGGGTCGGCGCCTTCGCGCCGCACGACCAGCACGTCGGCGATGCCGGCGTCGCGGCAGCTCTGCACGACGCGCGCGATCGCGGTCGCGCCGCCGAGGTCGAGCAGCGCCTTGTCAGCGCCCATGCGCACGCCGCGTCCGGCCGCCGGCACGATCGCGACGGGGCGCGGCGTCATCGCGTCAGTTCCCGCGGATCTCGCTGAGCGTCAGCAGGCAGTCGGTCTTCCATTCCTTGCGGAAGGCGTCGGCGTCCGGATCCTCGCGGTCGGCGATCGCCATGACGACGACCGGCACGGCACCGGCGGCGAGCACGGCGTCGATCGCCTTCTTCGCCGAGCCGCCGGTGGTCACCGTGTCCTCGAGGATCGCGACCTTCTCGCCCTTGTCGAGGTCGCCCTCGATCAGGCTGGCCGTGCCGTGGCCCTTGGCTTCCTTGCGCACGAGGAAGGCCTTGAGGTTCTGGCCGGTCTCGAAGCTCAGCGCCGCGACCGCGCTGGCGAGCGGATCGGCGCCGATCGTCAGGCCGCCGACGGCGGTGATGCCCGGATAGCCCTTCAGCTTCTCCAGCAGCAGCTTGGCGATCAGCCACAGCCCCTCGGGGTGCAGGCTGACCTTCTTGCCGTTGATGTAGAACGTCGAGCGCTTGCCCGACGCGAGCACGATGTCGATGCCGTCCTTGTAGGCGCGTTCGCGGACGAGCTGGAGAAGGCGGGCCTTGCCGGCCTTGGGGTCGAAGGGCGTGGTCACGGGGCGAGCAGCATTGCCGCGGGGGAAACGCTTTTCCACCCGCGGCGAGCGACGCCTGCGCCGCGATCGCGCGACCCGCGCGGCTACTTGGCCGGCGCGGCGGCCTTCTTGGCGGCGAGGTTCTCGTACAGCCAGACGAACGACTTGCGCTGGCGCGGCGGCACCAGCGTGTCGAGTTCCTTCTGCGCCGCGCTGCGGTCCTTGCTGATCGCCTGGAAGTCCGACTGCCGCGCCGTGTAGCGCTCGCTGTAGAGCCGGTCGCGCGCCTCGCCGGCGGCGTCGCCGAGGCCGTCGTTGATCTCCTTGAGCACCTGCTGGAAGCGCGCGCCGCAGTCCTTCAGCGCCGCCTGCAGTGCGGCGACGCGCTCCTGCTGGGCTGCGTCGAGCGGCTTCGGGCTCGCGCGCCAGTGCGAGTAGGCGCCGACCGCGAGGTCGAGGTCGCCGTCGCCATCGACGTCGCCGAAGTCCATGTACAGGCCCGCGTCGGGACGTGCTGGCGCGTCGCCGACGTGGTCCTGCTTGCTGCGCGCGATCAGTTCGATCGGCGCGCCCCACGCGGCGGCCTTGCCGTCGCCGACGTTGGGCCACACCCACACGCCGCCGCCGTCGCCATCGCCGAACGACCCGCCCATGCTGCCGCACGCGAGGTCCTGCTTGCCGTCGCCGTTCCAGTCGACGAGCCGCATGGTCGCGACCGTGCCGGGCACGTCGATCGGCTTGCCCGCGGCGGTCACCGGCAAGTTGACGACGTCGAACTCCGGCTTGCCCGGCGCGCCGTCGTTGCGCCGCCAGAACACGCGGCCGCTCTTGTGGTCGCCGAGCAGCAGGTCGAGGTCGCCGTCGCCGTCCACGTCGAACGCGAGCGTCGAGGTGGCGTGCGCGTCGCCGTCATGGCCCGGCGCGTCGTAGGCGTTCGTGCTGTCCCACTTCTTGGTGTCGAAGTTCCAGAAGGCGTTGAGCACGATCCGCTTGCCGTCGCGGCCGAGGATCTGCTCCGGCTTCTGCCAGCCCTGCTTGCTGCCGCGGCTGAGGTGCGGCGAGCCGTCGAAGATGCCGGCGACGATGTCGAGCTGGCCGTCCGCGTCGAAGTCCACGAACTGTGGACTCATGCCGATGCATCACCAGTTGTCGAAGTCGAGCGGCTGGCCGTCGGCGGCGAGCACCTTGGCCTCGGGGCCGTAGGCCGGCGCGCCCGCGGCGGCGTTGGCGCGCGGCGCGACGGTCATCACGCCGACGAGATCGCCGACGACGACGTCGCTGCGGCCGTCGCCGTCGAGGTCGTGGAAGACCGGCGACGGGTAGAGGCGGTTCTCGCCGAGCAACTTGTCGCCGGCCTTGAGTCGCACCGGTGGCGCGAACTGCGGAGCCTGCGCGACGGCGGTCGCCGCGGCGCAGGCGAGAAGGGGCAGCACGTGGAGGCGCATGCGCGCCGCAGGATACCGCGGGCGGCCGGCTGGTCCGCGCGCCGTGCGCCGAAGGCCACGGACCAGGCGATGCGCCGATGCCGAGGCGCACGGCGCGCCTCAGCCCTTGTGCGCACGCACCCGACCGCAAGCGCGACGCATGGCGTGACGAGCATTCGCAGCCGCCCTCGCCCTCGCTACCATGCCACGCCTCACACCGGTTCCCGCAGTCGCCCACCGCCCCGTGCCGCTCTCCGCCCCGCAAACCGCGCCCCGCCCGCTGTCGCATCCCGTCGGTCCGCGTTCCTTCCGCGAACCGCTCGTCGACGCCATCGACTTCGCCGCCGCCGAGGCGCTGGTTCGTTCGGACATCGACAGCGCGCGCATCGTCGTCGCGCAGGGCCAGGACGGCATGCGCGCGCGCGACGCCGCGGTCGCCGGCTGCGCCGCGGGCGACGGGCCGACGCCCGCGACGCCGCACGCATCGCCGTGGCGGACGCTCGTCGTCATCCCGACGTACAACGAGAAGGACAACCTCGCGGCGATCGTGCGCGCGATCTGGATGTACCTCGACTGCGACATCCTCGTGGTCGACGACGGCAGCCCGGACGGCACCGGCGCGATCGCCGACCGCCTCGCCGCCGCGGACGGCCGCCTGCACGTGCTGCACCGCACCGGCAAGCAGGGCCTCGGCACCGCCTACATCGCGGGCTTCCGCTTCGCCTTCGAGCGCGGCTACGAGCGCGTCTGCGAGATGGACGCCGACTTCAGCCACGCGCCGTGGGACCTGCCGCGGCTGCTGTACGCGTCGGACGACGCCGAGCTCGTCATCGGCAGCCGCTACGTCAAGGGCGGTTGCACCGTCGGCTGGGACTGGAAGCGCCGCATGCTCTCGCGCGGCGCCAACCTCTACACGCGCTGCGTGCTGGGCAGCGGCATCCGCGACAACACCGCCGGCTTCCGGGTGTTCCACGTCGACGCGCTGCGGCGCCTCGACCTCGACGCCGTCGCGGCGCAGGGCTACGCCTTCCAGATCGAGATGGCGTTCCGCATGGTGCGCGCCGGCTGCCGCGTGAAGGAGCTGCCGATCCACTTCGTCGACCGCTTCGTCGGCAAGTCGAAGATGGACGGCAGGATCGCGCGCGAGGCGCTGCTGCTGGTGCCGAAGCTGCGCAGCCGCGTGCCGAAGCTGCGCGCGCGCTGAGGCGCGCGCGGGATCGCCGCGATCAGGCCTTGCTGGCCTCGAGGCGGTCCTGCTCGATGTCGTTGAGCATCCGCTCGGTGATGTCGCCGGTCGGGTACTTGCCCTCGAAGCAGGCCTTGCAGAACTGCAGGTCCTTGTTGCCGGCCGCGCGCACCGCGTCCTCCATCTGCTCGATGGTCTGGTAGAGGACGAAGTCGGCGCCGAGCTCCTTGGCGATCTCCGCCTCGTCGCGGCCGCGCGCGATGAACTCGCGCTTGGTCGACATGTCGATGCCGTAGAGGCAAGGGAACAGCAGCTTCGGCGAGTACGACGCGAGGTAGATCTTCTTCGCGCCCATCTGCCGCGCGATCTTGACGATCTGCCGGCTCGTGTTGCCGCGCACGATCGAGTCGTCGAGGATGACGACGTTCTTGCCCTCGAACTCGGCGCGGATCGGGTTGAGCTTGGCGCGGATCGTCGCCTGCCGCGCCTTGTCGTTCGGCATGATGAACGTGCGGCCGACGTAGCGGTTCTTGACGAAGCCCTCGCGGCACGGGACGCCGATCACCTCGGCCATCGTCTGGCCGGCGGTGCGCGCCGACTCCGGCACCGGGATGACGACGTCGGCCTGCAGGCCGGTCTGCAGGAACGCGCGGCCAAGGCGCCGGCCGAGCTCCATGCGCGCCTCGTAGACCGACGTGCCGTCGAGGAACGTGTCCGGGCGCGCGAAGTAGACGTACTCGAAGATGCACGGGCGGTGCGGCTTGTCCGACACCTGGCGGAACTGCGGCACGCGGTCCTTGCCGATCCACACCATCTCGCCGGCCTTCAGGTCGCGGATCACCTCGTAGCCCGCGACGTCGAGCACCACCGACTCGCTGGCGGCGGCGTACCACGTGCCCTCGGGCGTGACCTTCTTGCCGAAGATGCACGGCTTGATGCCGTACGGGTCGCGGAAGGCGTACATGCCCTCGCTGGTGATGCCGCACACCGAGTACGCGCCCTTCACCCGGTCGAAGACCTCCTTCACGGCGACCTGCACGTCGTCGACCGTGATCGGGTCGGCGGAGCGGCGCATCAGCGCGTCGGCGAACACGTACAGCACGACCTCGAGGTCGCAGCTGCTGCTGAGGTGGATGTTGCGCTGCTGGAAGTACGTGCCCTTCAGCTCGTGGAAGTTGGTGACGTTGCCGTTGTGCGCCATCGCCGTGCCGACCGGGTAGTCGAGCCAGAACGGCTGGACGTCGCCGTCGTCGCCGAGGCCGACCGTCGGGTAGCGCACGTGCGCGACGGCGAGGTGGCCGCGCAGGCGGCTGAAGTGCTTGGTCTCGAAGACCTCGCGCACGAGGCCGAGGCCCTTCTTGGCGTGGAACTTGTCCTTGAACGTCACCGCGCCGGCGGCGTCCTGGCCGCGGTGCTGGATCGCGAGCAGTCCCGCGAGGGCGTCATGGATGGCGTCGGAACCGTCGGGACCAAGGATCGAGATGAAGCCGCACATGGGGGGCGGCGAGCTTACCATCCGCGCCGCGATGGCGAACCTCTGCAACGTCGACGGACGCATCACTCCTGAAGCCGAGGCGCGCGTGCCCGTGCTCGACCGCGGCTTCCTGTTCGGCGACTCGATCTACGAAGTGGTGCGGACGGTCGGCGCCGAGCCGTTCGGCTGGCCCGAGCACTGGGAGCGGTTGGTCGCCTCGGCCGCCGCCATCCGCCTCCGGCTCGACCTGGACGAGGCGACCGTCGCCCGCCGGATCGCCGCGACGCTCGCCGCCGCCGGCCCCGGCGACCGCTATGTCCGCATCGTCGTGACCCGCGGCGCCGGCTCGGCGCCCAACATCGACATCGCCTGCGCCACCGGCGCGCCGTGCTGGGTGATCATGGTTCGTGACCTGGCGCCAATGTCCGGCGCGCCATCGCGCCTTGCCCTGATCGACCGCCTGCGCAACGACCGGCGCGCGCTCGACCCGGCGACGAAGAGCGGCAACTACCTCAACAACGTCCTCGGCCTCGCCGAGGCCAAGGACCTCGGCGCGACCGACTGCGTGATGCAGAACGCCCAGGGCTTCGTCACCGAGGCGTCGACGTCGAACGTGTTCGCGCGCATCGACGGCATCTGGACGACGCCGCGCCTCGACGACGGCATCCTCGCCGGCGTGACGCGCGCGCACCTGCTGGCGTGGCTGCCGACGGTCGGCGAGAAGGTCGCCGAAGCGCACCTGACGCCGGCGGACCTGCGACGGGCCGACGAGATCTTCCTGTCGAGCACGCTGCGCGACATCGCGCCGGTCACGCACCTCGACGGCCGGCCGCTGGGCGGCGGCACCGCGGGACCGGAAGCGAAGCGACTGCTGGCGGCGTATCAGGCGTGGTACGCCGAGCGCCTGCGGACGATGTATGCGCCGCAATGGCGCCGCCTCGTCGCCGGCGGCTGACGCGGTGTGGCTCGCGATGTGACCCGCGGTGTGGCTCGCGGTGTCGCTGACGGCCTCGTCAGCGCGCGCCGCCGGGTCGGTGGTCCGGCCCCGGCGACGTCGCCGCGGACCGCGTCGCGGCTTGCGTCCGCGATCCGGCAATCATGCGCCGCCCGCCTCGCGGGCGGCTCGGGCTCACGCGAGCACGTCGGCGAGGATCGCCTGGATCTTGCTCAGCGCGGCGTGGTAGCGCGCCTTCGCCTGCTCGCTGTTCTTCACCATGCTGATGATGCCGTCGAGCGTGCCGTCGAAGGCCGGCGCGGCGGCGACGACCGGGTTCTTGCGCGGACGACCGGGGCCACGCTTCACCGGCGCGGCGGCGACCGGCGCGGCGGGAGCGGCCGGCGCGGCCAAGGCGGCCTTGGCCTTCGCGACCTTGCCCTGGCCGCGCGGGGCGGCCTTGACGATGCCCAGCAGCGCCTGCGCGCGGCCGAACATGATCGGGTAGATCTTCATCTTCTTCTTGGCCGCGGCCTCGGCGATGTCCTTGTAGGCGGCGGAGCGGTTCGACTTGAGGGAGTCGACGATGAAGTCCATCGCCGGATTGCTCTTCTTGGCGGCCATGATCGGGTTGCTCGTAATGAAATGTTCTCGGGGTCTGTCTGCGCTGGGGGATATCCCAATGCGGGCGCGGATTGTGACGAGCCTCCTCTTTCCATCAAGTGGCTAATGGACGAATCCGGCGGAATCCCTGCCGTTCATTTCCCCGGCGCGCCACCCGAAGCGGCTATCACCGTCCACGACTCGCCCGGCGCGAGCAGCGCCGACGGCGTCGGCGCGAGCGCCTGCTGCAGCGCGTGCAGCCCGCGCAACGCCATGCGCGGCCGCTCCGGATTCGACTCCGGCAGGAAGGCCTCGTCGATCACGACGAGCCGCGGCCGGACCTTCTGCACGATCGTCAGCAGCTCCGGCGTATACGGGCAGACGATGGCGACGTCGACCGGCTCGGCCGGCACGTCCTCGGCGCGCAGCGTCGGCCCGACGAACAGCATGCTCGGGCCCTTGGGCACGTCGATGCGGTAGCTGCAGCTCCAGGCGACGAACTTGTCCTGCGGCGGCGCGCCGAGCGCGTCGATGCGCGCGCCGGCGGCGCTCGGATACGACTTGCCCGGCTCGACGATCGCCATCGTCTCCATCGGCACCACCGGCAGATGGAAGGCGACGTGCGTCAGCAGCGTGCGCGGCGGCTCGTTGAGCGCCATGCGCACGAGCAACTGGTCGTTGCGCCGCGTCATGTCGAGCGGCTGCGTCAGCGCGCAGAACTCGATCGCGCCCCACAAGAACTCCGGCACGTCGGCGCCCGCCGCGTCGACGGCGAAGTTGCGCGTCGCCGAGCGCACGAGCCAACCGCCCATCGGCAGGCGGAACAGCCGCAGGGCGCCCGCGGGCACCGGGTCCTCGGCCGCCTTCGACACCGCTTCGAGGCGATTGCGCCACAGCCACGGCAGCCCGCGCGCGTGCAGGCCGGCGATCTCGCGGTTCATGCGGCGATGCACGCGCTGGCACAGCTCCAGGAAGTCGACGCGCGGCATGCGCGCGCACGCGGTGTCGAGCTGCTCCAGCAGTTCGAGGCGCTTCGTGCCGCCGGCCTCGGCCGGCGCGCCCTTGCCGTCGAACACCGCCGGCGGATTGGCCAGCATCTGCGCGATCCACTGGCCCCATTGCTTCTCGCCGGGCGGCGGCGCGTCCTTGACGCCGGGTTTGGGCGGGAACTCGGGCACCAGTCCCTGCAGCGCGGCCGCGTCGCCGAGCAGCATCAGGCTGGCGAGCAGGCCCGGGTCCACCACCGGGCTGCAGCCGAACGTCAGCCCGATGCGCGTCTGCGGCATCGCGTCGGTGGTCTCGTCGAAGTCGTTGACGACGACCTGCAGGTCGATCACGCGGCCCGGCTTCGGCACGTCGTCGACCGGCAGGATCTCGCGCCACGGGATGCGCGCCTCGTAGCTGGTGACGCCGCGTTCCTTGTCGTGCACGGCGACGACGCGCGCCGTCTTCTCGTCGAGCATGCGCGCGTCGCCGCGCAGGCGGTCCCACTGCACCACCTGCCGACCGGCCTCGTCGGCGAGCCAGAACTCGCGGTCCTCGCGGCGGCCGGGATCGTCGCCGGCGGCGCGCGTGTTGCGCTCGGGATCGAACGTCAGCACGACGTTGTCGCACGCCGGGATCTCGACGATGCGCAGCGACTTGGCGTCGAGGGCGCGGTGCCATTCGTCGCGCACGGCGATGCCGACGTACAGCGCGTCGGCGTCCCAGACGAAGAACGCCTGCGCGCTCAGGTCGCTGGCGCCGAGCCACGCCTTGTTGGCGGTGCCCGAGAGCTGGCGCGTGTCGTCCATGCGCAGCGCCGGCAGTTCCGGCCAATCGACCAGCGAGCCGTCGATCACGATCGGCTTGTCGCCGCGCGGCAGGGCCAGCGCCTGCGGCACCAGCATCGGCTCGGGGCGCTGCGGCTTGTTCGGGCTGCCGGGCGGCCCCTGGGCGACGAGCGCCGCGGTGGCGGCCGCGGCCGCGATCAGGCTTCGGAACGACAAAGGATCCTCCGGATCATCAGGTAGTTGGCGACGGCGCTGGCCGTCGCCGTGGCGAGCAGGCCGAAGCCCGCTTCGACCATCAGACAGAACCCCGCCGCGTGGGCCAAGCCCAGCGGCAGCCAGGCCCAGCCGACCACGGCGCTATTCACGATGGCCGCCGCGGCAACCGCCGAAGGCAGCCCGAGCCAGTCGGGCAGCGCCATCCGGAACAGCAGTTCTTCCGCGACGGCGCCCGTGGCGACGGACACGGCAATGACCGCTTCGCCGCGGGTGGCGAACAGGCGGCGGATCTCCGCTTCGACGACGGCGAGCTTGGGCAGGAAGCGGCGCAGCGCCGGCAGCACGAAGGCGAGCGCCACGCCGACCGCGAGGCCGAGGCCGGCGGCGACGATCGGCCCGTGCTCGCCAATGGCGCGGAACGACAGTTCGTCGAGCCGATCGCGCCACGCCAGCGAGCCATAGGCCACGCCGGCGAGCAGCGCGTGCGCGACATAGCCGCCGAGCAGGCCCGGCGCTGCCGACGGCGCGTCGTCGCCGCCCGCGTCGTCGCTCACGGCGCCACCCAGCGCGCGCGCGGCCACGGGCCGAGCGCCGCACGCGGCACGCCGGCGAACGCGGCCTCGGCGACCGGCCCGAAGTGCCGGCTGTCGTGGCTGTCGAAGGCGCTGTCGCCGAGCAGGAACCACTCGCCCGCCGGCACGTGCCGCGGCCAACCGCCGGCCTGCCCCGGCATGCCGAGGATCGGCTCGCGCCAGTAGTGCACGTCGCGGAAGGCCTCGACGTACGTCGCCTGCACGCGCGCGCCATCGCCGGCGACGCCGAACCAGGCCATCGCGCGCGGCCCCGGCGACGGCTGGCCGGGCTCGGGATTCCACGCCGATTCGCGCGGCACGACGAGCATCGCGTCGCGCCGGCCATCGGCGACCAGGAACACGCGGTCGTCGAGCAGCCCGAACTCGACGAGCCCGCGCGGCGCCGGCAGGTCGAACTCGCGCAGCGGTTCGCCGTCGCGCCACAACGAAGCCTTGTTCGCCGCCGGCTGCACGCGCCACGTCAGCGCTTCGTGCCGCGTCTCGATCGTCAGCAGCAGATCGCCCTGCAG
>JBEITC010000108.1:0-9637 GCA_040375075.1 Planctomycetota bacterium
ACCGAGCAGGCGGCCGGCCGCGTGCCGGCGGGCTACCAGTACCGCCTGCCGACGGAAGCGGAGTGGGAGTACTGCTGCCGCGCAGGCACGACGACGGAGTGGCACACCGGCACGAGCCTGAGCACGAGCCAAGCGAACTTCCAGGGCGCGCTGGCCAACGGCACGTACCCCAACGGCCAGACGGCGGGGGTCGGCAGCTACGCGCCGAATGCGTTCGGCCTGCACGACATGCACGGCAACGTGTGGGAGTGGTGCCTCGATTCCTACGCGACGTACGCGCCCGGCCCAGTCACAGATCCGTTTGTGACCGGCGGCGCGTACCGCGTGGTCCGCGGCGGCGGTTGGGGCAGCGGCAACACGGCGTCCTTCTGCCGCTCGGCCATCCGCGACTACGGCTCGCCCGGCTACGCGTACAGCATCGTCGGGTTCCGGGTGGTGCTCGCCCCAGTTCTCGTCCCCTGAGGGCTCGCGGAGCGAGCCCAGCCGCGCGCGCTCGCGCTGGCCCGCCGGCGCGGGGCGGAGCCCGCGCCGGCGGTGCCGCGCGAGCGCGCGTGGCGCGTCGTTCCTCGCCCTGAGTAGCGGTGTCGCACGGGTTGGATGTGTACGCCGGCGCGAAATCGGCGGCGGTGCGGGTCGCTAATGGACCGAGCGTGATTTGACGTGCACACCGCGATCGTCGACCATGTTGGTCGCGCGGAGAGCGCCAAACGGCAGGATGACCTGTGCGTGGGGAAGACGCGCCGCCCGAATCGCCATGCAATCGACGACTTCGTCGCCGTTCGTTCGCCTCGTTGCCTTCATGCTCGCCGTCGCGGCGCCGGTCGCTGCGCAAGGCTGGTTGCAGCGCGCCACCGCCGGCGCGCCGCCGGCGCGCAACAGCAGCCCTGCCGCGTACGACGTCTACCGCGGCGTCACGGTGCTGTTTGGCGGCTTCGATGGCACGAGTACGCCGCGCAGCGACACGTGGGAGTGGAACGGCACGGTCTGGAACCCGCGCGTCACGTTGGTCAAGCCTGCGGGCCGCTCGGGCCATGGCCTCGCGTTCGATAGCCAGCGCGGCAAGGTCGTGCTGTTCGGTGGCTATGACGGCAGCGTCATGCGCAACGACACCTGGGAGTGGGACGGTGCGAGCTGGCAGCAGCGCATCGTCGCCACGCCACCGCCGGCGCGCGGCTTCGCCGGCATGGCGTACGACGGTGCACGCGGCGTGACGGTGCTGTTCGGCGGCGAAGGCGCTGCTGGCGTGCTGCTGGCCGACACATGGGAATGGGATGGCACGTCCTGGATGCAGCGGGGGACAGCGGCGGCGCCGTCTGCGCGCCGGGGCGTGGCGATGGCATGGGACGAGGTGCGACGTCAGGCGCTGCTGTTCGGCGGCAGCGATGGCTCGCAGGCATTGGGAGACACGTGGTGGTGGAGCGGGGGCGGCTGGCAGCAGGCGATGACTCTCCCTGCCCCGGCAGCTCGGCAGTCCGCGAGCATGGCGTTCGATGGAAACTGCGGTCGCGTGGTGCTTCATGGCGGCGCCAACCAGTCCTTCGCCAACAGTTTCGGCGACGCCTGGGAATGGAACGGCATGGCGTGGAGCCAGGCGTCCGGTAGCACTCCGTCGGCGCGTCATGGCGCGTCGATGGCGCACGATGCCCAGCGCGGCCAGTTCGTGGTCTTCGGCGGTCGCGACGTCAGCAGCTTCTTGGCGGATACCTGGGAGCTCGCGCCGTCGTGCGTTCGAGCGATGGCGACAGTTGCCCCACCGGCGGTTGGGCAGACTGCGCAGTTTCGATACAGCTATCCCGGCGCAGCCGCTGCGCAGAACTACTGCTGGACGTTGCTCACGCCACGACAGCCAGCGGCTTTCTCAGTTCCGATCCCCGGTATTCCGACCATCGGTTTGTGTCGGGTGGATCTGTTCAACATCCTCTCGGATCAGGCAGTTCTCTTGGATGGGTCGGGGTCGCTACTGACCGCCGTGCCGATCCCATTCGACCCTGCGCTGACGGGCTATCCGTTCGATGTGCAGTCGGTAGACATGAATCTGGGCAGTCTGGCGCTGCGTTGGGCGGAGAACGATTCGGAGGTGACGACCGCGCCCGCGCCACCCGTTGCGAGTTTCTCTGCGACGCCAACGAGTGGATCCTCTCCATTGACGGTCGCTTTCACCAACAACTCGACGCAGGCAACGTCGTATGCATGGATTTTCGGGGATGGCACGAGCAGCACGGTTGCGAATCCGCCGCCGAAAGTGTTCCTGGGCGGAACTTACAATGTTTCCTTGACGGTCACCGGACCGGGTGGCACAGCGACGGCCCAGCAACAGATTGTTGTCTCCGGTGGCAATGCCGCACCGGTCGCCAGTTTTACCGCGGCTCCCACGAGTGGCAGCGCGCCGCTGACGGTGCAGTTCACCGACACATCGAGCCAGTCGCCGATCTGGTGGCTGTGGGACTTCGAGAATGACGGCATATTTGACTCGACGCAGCAGAATCCTTCGTGGACGTACACGAACAACGGCGTGTTCTCGGTGCGGATGGTTGCTGTCAACTACCTGGGGGGTGGCACGGTGACGCAGACGAACCTCGTGATCGTAGGGGCTACGCAACCAAGCCCGTCGCTGAACATGCAGCCGATAGCCCCTGGGGCCTTCCAGATGGGCTCGAGCAACTTCTCGGCCCAGTATCCCCAGGAGGCTCCGGTGCACTTGGTGACGCTTACCAATGCATTCTGGATTGGGAAGTACGAGGTGACTCAGGCGCAGTATCAGGCGATCATGGGGACGAATCCCAGCTACTTTCAGGGCGCGTCCGTGCCCAACGCGCCGCAGCGGCCCGTTGAGAGGGTCACGTGGAATGATGCTGTGGCATTCTGCCAAGCTCTGACCACGGCAGAGCAAGCGGCCGGCCGCGTACCTGTTGGTTACCAGTATCGTCTACCGACGGAGGCGGAGTGGGAGTACTGCTGTCGCGCCGGCACGGTTACTGATTGGAACACGGGTCCACTTCTCACCACCAGCCAGGCAAACTTTCAGGGTGCGCTGACGGCGCCTCCTTACCCCGGTGGGCAGACTGCGGTGGTTGGGAGCTATCTGCCTAATGCCTTCGGGTTGTACGAAATGCACGGCAACTTGTGGGAGTGGTGTCTCGATACCTATGTGTCATATACCGCTGCCGCGGTGACGAACCCTTTCACCGCTGGTGGATCGATCAAGGCCATTCGGGGTGGCAGCTGGAACAGCCTCTCCGCGACGGTGTGCCGCTCTGCGGTGCGCGATGGAGGCGGGCTAGGCGCCTCGTACTTCAGTGTCGGGTTCCGGGTGGTGCTCGCCCCAGTTCTCGTCCCCTGAGGGATCGCGGAGCGAGCCCGTCAGCGCGCGCTAGCGCTGGCCCGCAGGCGCGGGATGGAGCCCGCGCCGGAGGTGCCGCGCGCGCGCGGCGTTGCAGGTCCTTAGTTGCGGTGTCGCCGGCGCCAGCGTCTGTGCCGTTTGCGCCTCCAGCCGCATCTGCGCCCACAATGGCGTCCACCCGCGCGTCGCTTGCCCCGCATCCGCAGATTCTCGCGTTCGCTGTCACCCGCGCCCGCTCGCCGGCCCCATTCCCGGCATGGCGCCCCCGCGCACCCACGACGCCCTCTTCCGGTTCGTCTTCGAACAACCGGAGCAGATGGCCGAACTGCTGCAGTCGCAGCTGCCGCCAGCGCTCGTCGCAGCGATCGACTGGGCGACGCTGCGCCGCCTCGACGGCACCTTCGTCGACAAGGCGCTGCAGGGTCGCGTGACCGACTTACTGTTCGAGGCCCAGCTCCAAGGCGTCCCGCTGCTGCTGCACGTCGTCGTCGACCACAAGTCGCGCGCCGATTGGGCGACGGCCCTGCAGATGGCGCGCTACACGCTGCGCATCCACGACCGCTGGCTCGCCGACCACCCGGACGCACGCAGCCTGCCGCCGGTGCTGCCGTTCGTCGTGCACCACGGCGACCGGCCGTGGCAGGCCGCGCGCAGCGTCGACGAACTGGTCGACCTACGCGGCTTCCCCGCCGACGCCGCGGCGTTCTTGCGCCCGTTGCAGCTGCGGCTGCCGTTCGTGCTGCTCGACCTCGCGACGATGGACGAAGCGGCCGTCGAGCAGCTGCGCCTGTCGGCGGTCACCGGGGTGACGCTGCGCTTCCTGCACTTCCTGCGGGGTCTGCCGCCCAAGGAGGCGCTGGCGCAGGTCAAGCGCTGGAGCCCGCTGCTGCGTCAGCTCTACGCCCACCACCGCGGCAGGGAGGTGCTTGGTGCGCTAACATCCTGGTACGCCTCGCGGGTCGGAGGCGATCCGCAGGATCTGCGAGTCATCATGATCAAGATCTACAAGGACGACGACGAGTTGCCGCCGTACAGCCTGCTCGACTTCCTGCTCGACGAAGGCCGCGAGCAGGGGCGCAAGGAAGCGCTGCATCAGGGCGAACACCTCGGCATGCGCCACCTGCTGGAGTCGCAGTTGCGCACGCGCTTTGGCGTCGATCCCGCGCCGTACGCCAACCGCCTCGCCGCCGCCGACCTCGCCACCCTGCAGGCCTGGGGTGACCGGCTCCTGCGCGCGCCGACGATCGAGCAGGTGTTCGCGTAGCGCGGCGACCGCCGTGGCCGCCGTCCGGCTGCGCGGCGCGCGACGCCAATCTCGCGCCCTATCCATCGCCACCGCCCTCGTCACCGCCTTGCCGCGCTAGCCACCCCGCTCCCTCGCCCCGCCTGCCCATGCGCCCGACGCCCGCCCTCCTCACCCTCCTCTGCGCCGCCGCCGCCACGCTGTTCGCCGGCTGTGCTTCCGCGCCCGCGACGCCGACGCCCAAGACCTTCGCCATCGCCATCCACGGTGGCGCGGGCACGCTGTCCAAGAACACGCCGCCCGAGCGCCGCAAGGAGTACGAGGACGCGCTCGCCGCCGCGCTCACGTACGGCCGCGACCGCCTTGCGCTCGGCGACAGCGCGCTCGACGTCTGCGAGTCCGTGGTGCGCATCCTCGAGGACGACCCGCGCTTCAACGCCGGCAAGGGCGCGGTCTACAACGAGCAGGGCCAGCACGAACTCGACGCGTCGATCATGGACGGCTCGACGCTGCGCTGCGGCGCGGTCGCCGGCGTGCGCACGGTGCGCCACCCGGTCTCGCTGGCGCGCCTCGTGATGGAGAAGACGCGCCACGTGCTGCTGGTCGGCGACGGCGCCGAGAAGTTCGCCGACGGCCAGAACATCGAGCGCGTGCCCAACGACTGGTTCGACACCGACCAGCGGCGCAAGCAGCTCGACGAGGCGCTGAAGGAGCGGGCGAGCAAGGGCCTTTCGGCCAGCGTCACCACCGCCGCCGCCGGCCCCGACGCGCCGCCGGCCGACCGCCGCCTCGACTACGGCACCGTCGGCTGCGTCGCGCTCGACGCGCAGGGCCGGCTCGTCGCCGCCACCAGCACCGGCGGCATGACCGCCAAGCGTTGGGGCCGCGTCGGCGACGCGCCGGTGATCGGCGCTGGCAACTACGCCGACCGCTTCGTCGCCGTCAGCTGCACCGGCACCGGCGAGCAGTTCTTGCGGCACGTCGTCGCCAAGAGCATCTCGGCGCGCGTCGAGTTCGGTGGCGCCACGCTCGACGAAGCGGTCAGAGCACTCGTCGACCGCACGCTGGAGCCCGGCGACGGCGGCGTCATCGCCGTCGACCGCTTCGGCAACCTCGTCGCCCGCTTCAACAGCGAAGGCATGTACCGCGGCCTCGCGGACGCGTCGGGGCGGTTCGAGGTCGGGATCTTCTGAGCGCTCGCCGCGACGGCAACCACGCCATCGCCGGCGATGGCTACCATGCCTACCCGTGGCGACGCGCTCGTGTCGTCCTCGTCCTCGCCGCCATGTCCACGCGCATCGCTTGCCTGTTCGCCTGCCTTGTTGCGCCGCTCGCCGCCCAGGCGCGTGCGACGCAGCAGGTCGGTCCTGCCGCGCTTGGCGCGACGTGCTACCTGCGGCACCAGATGCCGCTCGGGCTCGTCGGACACGTCGCCGGCTTCTTGTGGTCGGCGCCGTACACCGGCGCCGTGCCGGTCGCCGTGCCTGGATTCGCCGTCAACGGCCTGCTGCGTGTCGACCCCGCCGCATTCGTCGCGCTCGGTCTCACGGTGACCAACGGCGTCGACCTGCCGAGCGTGGCGCTGCCGGTGCCGTACGTGCCGAGCCTCGTGGGCAATCAGGTCGACTGCCAATCGTTCGACCTCGACCTCGCGTCGACGTTCCACCTCGCCAGCAATGACGTCCTCGTCACCGTGGTGGATGGGCCGGATCCGGCGCGCAACATGGCGCCGATCACGCCCGGCACGTTCGTGATGGGCTCGACGACCGGTAGCGGGCCCGAGCAGCCGGTGCACGCGGTGACGCTGACGTACCCGTTCTGGATCGGCGCGTACGAGGTCACGCAGGCCGAGTACGCAGCCGTGATGAACGGCAACCCGAGCTTCTTCGTCGGCCCCAACGCGCCCAATGCCGCGCAGCGCCCGGCCGACACCGTCAGTTGGAACAACGCGCTCACGTACTGCCAGGCGCTCACCGGCATCGAGCAGGCGGTCGGCCGCGTGCCGCCGGGCTACGAGTACCGGCTGCCGACCGAGGCCGAGTGGGAGTACTGCTGCCGCGCGGGCACGACGACGCCGTGGCACACCGGCGCTTCGCTGGCGACGACGCAGGCGAACTTCGGCGGCGCGCTCGCGAGCGCCGTGCATCCGCTCGGCCAGACCGCGCCGGTCGGCGGCTACGCGCCCAATCCGTGGGGGCTCTTCGACCTGCACGGCAACGTCGCCGAGTGGGTGCTCGACACCTACGGCCAGTACCCGGCCGGCGCCGTCGTCGATCCGTTCGCGACCGGTGGCGTGTACCGCGTCTACCGCGGGGGATCGTGGTTCGACGGCGTGGTCGCATGCCGCTCGCCGGCGCGGGCGGGCGCGCCGCCGGCCAACGCCAGCATCGGCATCGGCTTCCGTGTCGTGTTGGCGCCCGTACGCGTGCCGTAGCGGCGTGCGACCCGCGGGGCGCGCATGCGGGCGCATGGTCGGCGCGGGTCGGCCCGCGGGATGGGTGGCAGTGGCCAACGCGCTGCGCCCGGTTCGCGCGCCGTCGCTGGGCTGCCCGCCGCGCGGCGCCGAACGGCCCGAACTCGCGCCCTTCCACCATGCGCCGGCGCGCGCGACGATGCGGCGATGCGCTCGTTCCGCTCGTCGCCGCTGTGCCGCTTCGCGTCGTTCGCCCGACTCGCGCTGCTCGCGGCGTTCGCTGCGTGCGCCACGGGGCCGACGGCGTCGCCAGCTGCCGAAGTCGCTGACGCCGCCGCGCCTTCTGCGGCTGCGTCGCGCGGCAGCCTGCTGCTCATCGGCGGCGGCCTCGACGACGACGCGCGCCCGGTCTACGAGCGCCTGCTCGCGCTCGCGGCGCGCGCCGGCGAAGTCCGCGTCGTCGTGGTGACGGCGGCAACCGGACCCCAGGACGAAGAGGCGACCGACAAGGCCGAGGCGCTGCGCACGTGGTCGCCGTCGGTGCCTGTCGACGTCGTACGCCGCGAGACGCCGACCGATGCGACGGTCGCGGCGATCGACCGCGCGAGCGCGTTGCTGTTCACCGGCGGCGACCAGGAACGCATCACCGCGCGCTATCGGCCCAACGAGGTCGACACGCCGGAGTGGCTGGCGATGCGTCGCCTGCTCGACCGCGGCGGCGTGATCGCCGGCTGCAGCGCGGGTTGCGCGATGATGGGCCAGCGCATGCTGGTCGGCGGCCGCAGCGCGCAGGCGCTCGGCATCGTATTGGCGCCGGCGGCGGGGGCCGGGGCGACGGCGAATGGAGCGACCGGTCCGACCGGCGCGCCAACGGCAACCGGCGCAACCAGCGTCGGCACCGCAGCCGGTGAGCTCGGTCGCGCGGGGGGCGCCACCGGGGCCAACGGCAACAGCGTCAACACGAGCGGCGCCAACGGCACTGGCGCCAATGCGCGCGGGGCCGACACGAGCGGGGCCGATCCCACCAGCACAAAACCCAACGCCGCCGACGCCGCCGACGCCGAACCCGCACCGCTCGGTCCGCAGCTCGGCCCGGGCATGAAGTTCCTGCCGTCGGGCCTCACCGACTCGCACTTCTTCGAACGCGATCGCACCGGCCGGCTGGCCGCCGCGCTGCGCGCGACCGGCGAACGCTTCGGCCTCGCCGTCGGCGAAGACGCCGCCATCGCCGTCGACCTCGCCACCGGCGCCGTCACCGGCGTGACGCCGTCCGAGTCGCTGCTCGTCGACGCCGCGCACGCCGCCGCCAGCCCGACCGGCATCGTCGGCCTGCGCGCGCGGCTCATCGGCTACGGCGACGTCGTGTCGCTGCGCCTGCCAGCGCCGCCATCGCCGCCGCCGGCCGTCGGCCAGACGATCGCGCGCCGCGTGCCGATCGCCGAGCCCGGCCAGAACCGCCAGCTCGCGATGTGGCGGCTGTTCCGCCAGGCGGCGGTTCCCGGCGCTGGCGTGCACGTGCTGCAGCTCGACGGCTGGCGCGTGCGGGTGGAGGCGGAGGTCGATGGGTGGGTGGCGTTCGCGGTCGAGCGGGCGGACTGAGGGCCGCGGCCGCGCGACCCCGTCTTCGCGACGCCGGATCCACCGCCAAGGGATCAGCCCATTGGCACTGCGTCGGCCAACTGGCGCGCGGGGCGCGACCGCGATGGCCGCGCGCCACAGCCGTGACCGATCCACTACCAATGGATCCGCCCGTCGGAGCGCCGCGGCCTCGTGTCTGCGAGACCGCTGTGCCGGTGCGATCGGCTGCCGTGCCGTCCCGTTGGCACCGTCCGTGGATCCGCTGCGCTCCGCCCGCGGCTCCAATCCCCGAATCACCCCCGCGCGCTCACCACCCGACCGTCACCGCCAGCGGCCGGCTGAGCGTCAGGCCCGCCGCATTCGCGCTCGGCGCCAGCGCCATCGCTTGCGCGTAGACCGCGAAGCCGAGCAACAGCGGGTTGGCCGGCAGCGGCAGTGGCCACTGCGCGGACGTGCCGGTGACCATCGCCGTCGGCGACGCCTCGACGCTCGTCTGCAGCGCGCAGCCGGTCATGCCGATCGCATCCAGAGGCAGCGGCAGCGGCGTGCCGTTCCAAGTGCCGTTCGACACGCCGAGCAGCAGCCACGCGAACGGCTGGCCTGTCGGCAGGCTGCCGGCGACGAACTGCATGGTCGTGCCGACGCTCGCCTGAGCCATCGGATCGACGCCGAGCGTCGGCGGGTTGGTGGCGCCAGCGCACGCGCTGCCGTACGGGACGGCGGTGGGGCGCGCGACGTCGGCGGTCCACAGGCCGCGGCCGAGCGTCGCGAGGACGAGGCGGCGCGGGCCGGCGCCGTGCGCGAACGTGATCTCTTCGCAGACGACGTTGGCGGGCCCATCGTTGCTCGTCGCCCACGTCTGACCGCCGTCCTCGCTGGCGAACACGCCGACCTCGGTCGCTGCGTACAACACGAGCGGGTCGTCGGGGTGCACCGCGAGGCCGTAGACCGGCGCGGTCGGCAGCCGCAGCGGCGCCGTGCCGGCGATGGACTGCCACGCCATGCCGGCGTCGGTGGAGCGCCAGAGGTTGTCGGCCGCGAAGCCGCCCAGGCAGGCGTAGAG
>JBEITC010000408.1:0-3784 GCA_040375075.1 Planctomycetota bacterium
CCGCGGCCGCCCGCGGCGCGTGCGCCCGCTCAGCGGTGCACGCCCGGCGCTTCCATGCCGGTCTTCTCGACCCATTCGATGTAGCTGCCGGGGTACGCCTTGGCGGCCTTGCCGCCGGCGCACTCGCTGACGTCGAGCACGCGATTGGCGAGGCCGCGCAGGAAGCCGCGGTCGTGCGAGACGAACAGCATCGTGCCGTCGAAGTCCGCCAGCGTCTGGACCAGCATCTCCTTGGTCATCAGGTCGAGGTGGTTGGTCGGCTCGTCGAGCACCAGGAAGTTCGGCGGGTCGAACAGCATCAGCGCGAGCACGAGGCGCGACTTCTCGCCGCCCGACAGGAACTTGATCAGCTTGTCCTGCTCGTCGCCGGAGAACTGGAACGCGCCGAGCAGGTTGCGCTTGGCGCCCGTCGACTCGAGCGGGAAGTTGCGATCGACCATCTCGAAGACGGTCAGCTCGGGGTCCAGCAGGTCGAGCGCCTGCTGGGCGAAGTAGCCCATCTTGACGCTGCCGAGCTTCATCACGCCGCCGTCGGGCGGCAGGTGGCCGGCGATCATCTTGAGCAGCGTCGTCTTGCCGCTGCCGTTCTGGCCCATCACGCACCAGCGCTCGCCGCGCTTGATCTCGAAGTCGAGCGACTTGTAGATCGAGCGCGGGCCGTACGCCTTGGCGAGGCTGTGGATCTTGACCACGTCGTCGCCCGAGCGCGGCGGCCGCTTGCACGCGAACGGCACGACCTCGCGCCGCTTCGGCAGCTCGATCTTGTCGATCTTCTCGATCTTCTTCGCCTTGCTCTGCGCCTGCGCCGCCTTGGCGACGTGCGTGCCGAAGCGGTCGATGAAGCGCTGCATCTTGGCGATCATCGCCTGCTGCCGCTCGAACTGCGCCTCGAGCTGGGCCGCGCGCACCTTCTGCTCGCGCTCCATGAAGTCGTAGTCGCCCGTGTAGGAGACGAACTGGCCGTTGTCGACGTCGATGATCCGGCCGACGACGCGGTTCATGAAGTCGCGGTCGTGGCAGGTCATCAGCACCGACGCCTTCGTCTGCTGCAGGAACTGCTCGAGCCACAGGATCGACTCGATGTCGAGGTGGTTGGTCGGCTCGTCGAGCAGCAGCACGTCGTTGGCGCCGAGCAGCACCTTGGCCATGCCGACGCGCATCTTCCAGCCGCCCGACAGCGCGCCGACGTCGCCGGCGATCTGCTCGTCGTTGAAGCCCAGCCCGTGCAGGACCTCCTTGGCCTTCGCCTCCAGCTCGTAGCCGCCGAGGTCCTGGAACTTGGCCTGCACCTCGCCGTAGCGCGCGAGGATGCGGTCCATGTCGTCGGCCTTGTCCGGGTCGGCCATGTCGGCGTTGAGCTTCTCGATCTCGGCGTGCATCTCGCCGACCTCGCCGCTGCCGGCGATCGCCTCGTCGAGGACGTTGCGGCCCTTCATCTCGCCCATGTCCTGGCGGAAGTAGCCGATCGAGATGCGGCGCGGCAGGGCGACCTCGCCGTCGTCTGGCTTCTCGTCGCCGACGATCAGGCGGAAGACCGTCGACTTGCCGGCGCCGTTGGGGCCGGTCAAGCCGACCTTCTCGCCGGGGTTGAGCTGCAGCGAGGCGTCGACGAACAGGATCTGGTTGCCGTGCCGCTTGTTGATGCCGGTGAGCGTGATCATCGGGGGGGAAGCAGGATAGCGAGCGCGCGCCGTCCTGCCGACTCCCCCCTGGCCCGGTCAGCGGATCGTCACGTTGCCGTTGTGCGTGGTGACGACGATCCGGCCGGCGCCGGCGCCGAGGCGGCCCGACAGCTCCCCGCGCGCCACCGACGCGTCCGCCAGCCTGCCCCCGTCCGACGTCGAGCCATTGTGCGTGCGCGCCTGGAACGTCGCGTCGACCGCGCCGGGGAAGGCGACCGTGACGTCGCCGTTGTGCGTGCTGACTTCGGCGCGCACCTCGCCGTCGGCGGCGAACTCGGCGCGGATGTCGCCGTTGTGCGATTCGAGCGCCAGCTGGCGGCTGCGGCCGCGCCACTCGACGTCGCCGTTGTGGGTGGTCGCCTGGGTCGCGCCGGCGACGTCGATCGCGCGCAGGCCGCCGTTGTGGCTCACCAGCGCGAGCTCGAGCCGCGCCGGCATGGTGATGGTGAACGCGAACGACGGACTGTTGCGCGACAGCGCCTCGCGCGGCCAGCGGCCCGCCACGCGCAGCGTGCCGCCATCGGTCTCCTGGCCGACCTCGAGCTGGCTCAGGTTGAACTCCGCCTCTTCCGGCGTGTGGCCGCGGACCGACAGCTCGGCGCGCACGCTCACCGTCGTCGCGTCCGGATCGCCGACGACCTCGATGCGGCCGTTGTGCGACGTGCACTCGAGACGTTGCAGCGCGGTGGCCGGAGCGTCGAACACGACGGACTTCTTCGCCGCGAACCTCGGCGACGAGCAGGCGGGGACGGCGAGCAGGAACAGCAACGGCAGGCAGTTCGTGGGGCGCATGACGATGGCTTGCGGCAGGACGGGAGCATTATTCGCGGGGCGCGCGCGGCGCAATCCGGCGGATCACCCAGGATGCCGCTTCGGAATCCTCGTCGATCCATCGGGACCGAACCTTCGATGGCGTCGGATCGGCCGCGACGGCCACGGCGGCGCGCGCGTCCGCGCGGTGGCCGCGCTCGCTGGAGCGTACTAGGCTTCTGCCGTCAGTCGCTCCGGTCGATCCGACGGCTGCCGCTCCGCCATGACCTTCCAGTCCCTGTGCCTGCTCGCCCTGCCCCTGCTCGCCGGCTGCGCCAACGCCGTCTACCGGCTCGAAGCCGGACCGATCCTCGCGCGCGCCAACGGTGACATCGCCGTGCAGGGCGCCGGCTCGACCTTCGACTCCAGCGCCAAGAACGACCTCGATGCCGACCTCGATCTCGGCGGCGTGTCGGCGGCGGCGTTCGGGCGACTGCAGGCCGACGCGGAGCGGGATCGCTTCCGCATCCAGGGCTTCGCGCTGAACGAGGGCGGCGACGGCACGCTCGCCGCGGCCTACGGCGACATCGCCGCGGGCTCGCAGGTCGACACCGCGCTCGAGTTCTTCACGCTCGCGGGCAACTGGAACCACGCCATCGTGCGCAACGAGAACGTGCGCCTCGGCGTCGGCGCGCAGGCCGGCTACTACCGCTTCGACTTCTCGGTGCGCAACGCGACCAACCGCGAAGAGACGGCCGCCGAGGCGCTCGTGCCGATGCCCTTCGTCGAGGGCGAACTGCGCCTGGGCAACGTCGCGCTCGGCGCGAACTTCGCCGGCATGTACGCCGACGTCGGCGACGCGCGCGGGCGCTTCTTCGACGCCGAGGCCTTCGCGCGCTGGACCGTGACCAGCGAGTTCCAGGTCTTCGGCGGCTATCGCTACATCCTGTTCGACGCCGCGGGCACGGCGACGGACCGCCAGTTCGACGCCGACGTCGCCATCGACGGACTGTTCTTCGGCCTCGGCGTGCGCTTCTGACCGGCGCCGAGCGCTAGCGCGCTAGCGGCCGCGCCGCCGCGCCAGCGCCGCCGCTGCCGCCTCGGCGAGCCGCTCCTCCCATTCGGCCACCGCCCGCTCGGGCCCGTGCGCTTCGACGTCGGCGACGGTGAGCCGCACGGCCACGTCCGGCGCGACGCCCTCGCGTTGCAGGCCGACGCCGGTGCGATCGACGACGCGCGTGCTGCCAAAGCGCAGCACCGAGCCGTCGGGCGCGACCGAGCTGCGCACCACGGCTTCGGCGCCGGCCGTGCGCTCGCCGACGACGATCGCGCCGCAGTGCCGTTGCAGCACG
>JBEITC010000348.1:0-4452 GCA_040375075.1 Planctomycetota bacterium
CGGGCAGGTCGTCGTGCTCGAGCCGCGCCGGCTCGCCGCGCGCGCCGCGGCCGCGCGCGTGGCGCAGGAGCTCGGCACGGCGCTCGGCGACCTCGTCGGCTATCAGGTGCGCGGCGACAGCAAGGTCTCCGGCCGCACGCGCGTGCGCTTCGTCACCGAAGGCGTGCTGGTGCGCCAGCTCGTGCAGGATCCGTTCCTCGAGGGCGTCGGCGCCGTCTGCCTCGACGAGTTCCACGAACGTCATCTCGAAGGCGACCTCGCGCTGGCGATGCTGGCCGAGGCGCGCGCGACCGTGCGGCCCGACCTGCGGCTGTGCGTGATGTCGGCGACGCTCGACCCCGCGCCGTTGCTCGCCTTCCTGCCGGGCGCCGAGGTGGTCGAGGCCGATGGCCGGCTGCATCCCGTGCGCGTCGAGCGGCTGGAGCGCAGCTCGCCCGATCCGCTCGAGGTCACGGTGCGCAACCTCGTCGAGAAGGCGCTCGACGAGACGACGGGCGACGTGCTGGTGTTCCTGCCGGGCGCTGGCGAGATCGCGCGCTGCGAGGACGCGCTCGCCAACCTCGCGCGCCGGCGCGACGTGCTGGTGCTGCCGCTGCACGGCCGCCTCGAACTCGCCGACCAGGACCGCGCCATCCGGCCGCAGCGGCAGCGCAAGGTCGTGCTGTCGACCAACGTCGCCGAGAGCTCGCTGACCATCGCCGGCGTCACCGCCGTCGTCGACACCGGGCTCGCGCGCGAGCTGCGCTTCGACCGCGGCCGCGGCGTCGACGTGCTGCAGCTCGAACGCATCAGCCTCGCGTCGGCGACGCAGCGCGCCGGCCGCGCCGGCCGCACCGGCCCGGGCACCTGCTACCGTGCGTGGAGCGCGCCCGAGGAGCGCGGCATGCCCGCGCGCGCGCTGCCGGAAGCGCAGCGCATCGACCTGTGCGGGCCAGCGCTGCTGGTGCGCGCGTTCGCCGGCCGCGACCCGCGCGAGTTCGGCTGGTTCGAGGCGCCACCGGCGGACGCGCTCGCCGCCGCTGACAAGCTGCTGCGCGAACTCGGCGCCATCGACGCCCGCAGCGGCGCGCTGACGCGGTTCGGCCAGGCGCTGCTCGCCCTGCCGCTGCACCCGCGCCTGGGCGCGGTCGTGCTCGCCGGCCGCGAACTCGGCTGCGCCCAAGCGGCGGCGACCGCGGCGACGCTGCTCGCCGACGTCGACCAGCTCGGCCGCGGCGACGGCGCCGACCTGCACGCCGCGGTGGACGCCTTCCTGCTCGCCGAGGACCGCGGCTTCCCCGAGCACCTCTGCCGCGAGGTGGGCCTCTCGGCGTGGCAGGCGCGCACCGTCAAGACGGCGCGCGACCGGCTGCTCGCCGGCCGCCGCGACGACGGCCGCGACACGACCAAGCTCGGCCGCTGCCTGCTCGCCGGCTTCCCCGACCGCGTCGCCATCCGCAGCGAAGGCGAGCCGCGCACCGCGACGATGGTCGGCGGCCGCGGCCTCGTGCTGCCGGCGGCGGCCGACGGCCAGGAACTGGTGGTGGCGCTGCGGCTGCACGAAGCCGGCCGCCAGCAGCGATCGAAGGCCGTGCTGACCGCCGGGCTCGCGGCCGCCGACCTGCAGGCCGCCGCCGCCGGCGCGCTCGCCACCGTCGTCGTCGCCGAGCTCGACGAGGCCAACGGCCGCGTCGTCGCCGTGCGCGAACAGCGCTACCGCGACCTGCCGCTGCGTTCGGCGCGCGGCGGCGAACTGCCGGCGGGCGCTGCCGCCGAGAAGCTGCTGCCCGTGCTCGCGCGCGACCCGTGGCGGTGGCTTGGCGAGCAGAAGGACCTGCGCCGCCTGCTCGCGCGCCTGCGCTGGCTCGCCGCGCGCCAGCCGGATCTCGCCTTGCCGCCGTTCGACGACGCCGCCGTCGCCGCCGCGGCCATGCAACTGCTCGGCGACGGCACGGACCTGCGCGCGCTGCGCGACGCCGAGGTCGGCGAACTGTTGCTCGCGCAGCTCAACCCGGCACAGCAGCGCGCGCTGCATCAGGGTGCGCCCGATCGCATCGAGCTGCCGTCGGGCCGTGCGGCCATCGTCGACTACGACGCGCCGGCGGGGCCGACGATCGCCGCACGCCTGCAGGAGTTCTTCGGCCTGCGTGCGGTCGGCGCGCTCGCCGGCGGCCGCGTGCCGGTGGTGCTCGAACTGCTGGCGCCGAACCATCGGCCGGTGCAGGTGACCACCGACCTGCCGAGCTTCTGGGTCAACGTCTACCCGCAGGTGCGCCGCGAGCTGTCGCGCCGCTACCCGCGGCACAGCTGGCCGGAGGACCCGCTGGCGGCCAATCCGGAAGCGCGGCCGCAGCGGCGCCGACCGGGCTGATCGCCCCGGCAGAAGCGCCGGCCGGACTGCCGTCGCCGCGGCTGCTCGCGGCCGCCGTGTCGATTTCTGCGACGGTGGCGTTCCCGGCTCAAGCCGGTGGCCTCGAACGGCCGAAATCCCGCTGGGAGCGAACGTTCGACATGTCCCTCGAAGTCCGACTTGGTCAGCGACAGGAACAGCGCCTCGCGTTGTTGCCGCAGATGCTCCAGTCGATCGAGGTGCTGCAACTCGCCACGGCAGAACTGCTGGCGAAGGTCGACGCGGAGTTGCAGCAGAACGAGACCCTCGAAGCCCTGCCGACCGCCGCGAACGAGCCGCCGCCGGTGGCGCCGCCGCTGCGCGGCGAGGCCGACGACGCGCGCTTCGATTGGCGCCGCGGCGCCGCCGCGGACGGCGAGGACGGCAAGTCGGCGTTCCTGGCGAACGTGCCAGCGCGTCCGGAGTCGCTGCTCGACGCCGTGCGCGGCCAGCTGGCCTTCCGCGGCGTGCCAGCGCTGCTCGCCGACGTCGTCGCGACGCTGGTCGAGCACCTCGACGAGCGCGGTCTGCTGCCGGCGAGCGACGACGAACTCGCCGCGCGCCTCGACCTGCCGGTCGAGCTGATCGCGCAGGCGCGCGCGCAGCTGCAGCAACTGGAGCCGCGCGGGCTCGGCGCGCCCGATCCGGTCGCGGCGATGCTGCTGCAAGCGCACGGCGATCCCGACCTGCACACGATCGAGCGCATCCTGCGCGAACACCTCGCCGACCTCGCGCGCAACAAGGTGCCCGACGTGGCGCGCGCGCTGGCGCTCTCGGTCGACGAGCTCGACGACCTGCTCGCGCGCATCCGTCCGTTGAACCCGCGGCCGGCGGCGGCGTTCGCCGACGACGCGGCGCCGGGCTTGCACGCCGACGCGTACGCGTGGCTGCACGACGGCGAGGTGCACGTCGCCCTCGACGACGCCTCGCTCCCGGACCTGCAGGTCAACGCCGAGTATGCGGCGCTGGCGCGCGCCAAGGCGACGCCGCCCGAGGTGCGCGAGTACCTGCGGCCGAAGCTGCGCTCGGCGCGCGACCTGATCGAAGCCGTGGCGCAGCGCCAGTCGACGTTGCTGCGCGTCGTCGACGCGATCATGCGCGCGCAGCGCGGCTTCCTGCAGCAAGGCCGCGCGGCCATCAAGCCGATGCGCATGGCCGACGTCGCCGACGAGCTCCGCCTGCACGCTTCGACGATCAGCCGCGCCATCGCCGGCAAGCACGTGCAGACCGACCGCGGCGTGTTCCGCCTGCGCGACTTCTTCGACGGCGGCCGCGCCGACGCGGCGGGCGCAGGCGTGCAGGGTCAGGGCCGCATGGCGATCGCGCAGCAGATCGCCGAGCTGGTCGCGGCCGAGGACAAATCGGCGCCGCTGTCGGACGACGACCTCGTCGCCCGGCTGCAGGCGCGCGGCGTGCAGTGCGCCCGGCGCACGGTGACCAAGCACCGCAGGGAACTTGGCATCCCGTCGAGCTACCTGCGCCGCCGATACGGAGACCAGCCATGACGCAGTACGACCCGTTCTCCTACGGTCAGGTGCCGATGAGCCAGAAGGGCGCAGCACCGTCGACGCCCGACGACATCTTGTTCGCCGAGACGCCGACGCCCGCGCCGACGCCGACGCCGCGCGCGGCGAACAAGGCCCCGGCGCGCAGCGCCGACGAAACCGACTGGGCGCCGGTGACCGACGACGGCTTCGCCGCGATGTTGACGCCGGGCGCGCCGACGCCGCAGATGACGGCGAACGCGCTCGCGTTCGGCGCCGAGGTCGATCACGCCCACGTGCCCACCGAGGGCATCCGTGCGCTCGAACCCATCGACCACACCTTCGCCGCGCGCTTCGGGTATGCGATCAAGCACCTGGCGATCGGCCGCGACCGCGGCAACGAAATCGAGCTCCGCGTGCACCCGGCGCTCGTGCGCCGCGAGACCCCGCTCGCAAACGTCTCGGGCGTGCTCAACGCGGTCGCCCTCGAAGGCAAGGCCCTCGGTCCGCTGCTCCTCTCCGGCCGCGGTGCGGGCGCGCTCGTCCTGCAGGGCGTTGTCACGCGCCAGGCTGTCGGGCCCCGGGGGGCGCCCCGGGGCC
>JBEITC010000537.1:0-2538 GCA_040375075.1 Planctomycetota bacterium
CGGCCGCTTGCGGCCGCGTCCGCGCGCACTCGGCCCGCGCGCCGTCGCCAGTTGGCATCCCTTCGCGGCGCCTGGATCGGCAACGCGCGACGGCCATCCCGGCTTCGTTCGCCCCGGCGTGCGCAGCGGCCGCTTGCGGCCGCGTCCGCGCGCACTCGCCATGCGCGTCGCCGCCAGTTGGCATGCCTTCGCGGCGCCTGGATCGGCAACGCGCGACGGACATCCCGGCTTCGTTCGCCCCGGCGCGCGCGGCGGCCGCGTGCGGCCGCCTCAGCGCGCCACTCGGCGCGCGCGTATCGCGCCCGTTGGCATCCCTTCGCGGCGCGTGGTTCGCGAGCGCGCGACGGAAAAACTGGAGCGGGTAGAGGGACTCGAACCCTCGACCCTCACGTTGGCAACGTGATGCTCTACCACTGAGCTACACCCGCTCACAGACGATCACAGATCAACCGACCTTGCGGTCGCCCGCGAAGGATCGGCTCGCTCGTCGTCCAACCTTTACCTTTTGCGAGGTTCGGGTTGATCCGGCGTTCGAGGGGGCGCATTCGTATGGATCCGACCCCACGCTGTCAAGCGTGCCGGCGACGTCTTTTCTTCCGCGCCGCCTCCCGTCCTCCGATCGCCATGCCCCCCGTCCCATCGACCTTTCCGGCGCTGCTCCGCGACGTCGTGGCGCCGCGCCGTGACGCGGTCTTCTTGCCGCGCCGCCGCTCAACCGACCACCGGTCGGTGACGTTCGGCGGTCTCGTAGCGGACATCGACGCGCTGGCGACGGCGCTGCTCGCCCACGGCTGCCGGCGCGGCGACCGGGTCGGCGTCGTCGCGGAGAACCGCTTCGAATGGCTGCTCGTCGACCAGGCGCTCGCCAGCCTCGGCGCGGTCAGCGTGCCGCGCGGCGTCGACACGACGCCGAAGGAACTGCAGTTCCTGCTGCGCCACAGCGGTTGCTCGCTCGCCTTCGCCGAGGACGACCGCGTCGCGCGCGACCTGCTGGCGCTGCGCGGCGAGCTGCCGGCGATGCGCGACGTGATCGTGATGCAGGACCACACCGAGGTCGCGGGCGCCCGGGCGCTCGGCGACCTGCTGCGCGAGGGCAACGCGGCGCTGCAGGAGCGCGCCGGCGAACTCGCGGCCGCGCGCGCCGCGGTGGAGCCCGACGACCTGTTGACGATCGTCTACACCAGCGGGACGACGGCCGAGCCCAAGGGCGTGATGCTCACCCACCGCAACGTGCTGACCAACGTCGCCGTCGTGGTCGACGTGCTGCACGTCACCGCCGCCGACAGCTTCCTGTCGGTGCTGCCGGCGTGGCACATGTACGAGCGCATCATGGACTACCTCGCGCTCGCGACGGGCGCGCAGCTGGTCTACACCGACCGCCGCCGCATCAAGGAGGACCTCGCCGGGGTCAAGCCGACGATCTTCGCGGCGGTGCCGCGCATCTGGGAGATGCTGCACGACGGCCTCGTCGGCCACGCGCAGAAGCTGACCGGCCTGCAAGGCAAGCTGCTGCGGTCGGCGCTCACGCTGTCGCGCGCCGTCGGCGGCCGCCGTGCGGGCCTCGGCCAGCGCGCTGCGCACGCCGTGCTCGACCGCGTCGTGCTCGCGAAGGTGCGCGCGACGCTCGGCGGCCGGCTGCGGTTGTGCGTCAGCGGCGGCGGCGCGCTGCCGCGGCACGTCGACGAGACGATGCTGGGCTTGGGCCTGCCGCTGAAGAACGGCTACGGCCTGACCGAGACCAGCCCGGTGGCGTCCGTGCGCCTGCCGTCGCAGCGCACGCCCGGCCACATCGGCCCGCCACTGCCGCAGACGCGCATCGAGGCACGTCGGCCCGACGGCGGCCGCTGCGGCGTCGGCGAGACCGGCGTGCTGTGGATCCACGGCCCGCAGGTCATGCAGGGCTACTACGACAATCCCAAGCGCACCGCCGAGGTGCTGACCGCCGACGGCTGGTTCTGTTCCGGCGACCTCGGCCACGTCGACGCCGCGGGCAACGTGTGGATCACGGGCCGCGCCAAGGACACCATCGTGCTCGCGGGCGGAGAGAACGTCGAACCCGAGCCGGTCGAGGCGGTGATCAAGACCTCGCCGTTCGTCGAGCAGGCCGTCGTGCTCGGCCAGGACCAGAAGGCCCTCGGCGCGTTGCTGGTGCCGCGCGCCGAACGGCTCGAGCAGGCGATCCCGCGCGCGCAGTGGGACGTCCGCGACGGCGAGCTGCACGGACGCGACGTGCACGCGCTGCTGCGGCGCGAGCTCGATCGCGTGCTGGTGCGCGACAACGGCATCCGCCCGTGCGACCGCGTCGCGACCTTCCGCGTGCTCGCCGAGCCGATGACGGCGGAGAACGGCCTGCTGACGCAGACGATGAAGGTGCGCCGCCACGTCGTCGTCAAACGCTTCGCGCCGCTGCTGGCGGCGATGTTCGCCGGCGGGCGCGGCGACTGACGCCGCGCCGTCGCTCAGGGCGCCAACCGGTCGAACGGCAGCGTGCGCGGCAGATCGCCCGCCGGCGCCGGACCGAGCGCGACGAGCAGCCGA
>JBEITC010000356.1:0-4334 GCA_040375075.1 Planctomycetota bacterium
AGCGTCGGCAGCGCGCTGCCGCTCGTCGTCACGCCCAACGACCTCGACTACGCCGTCGACGTCGCGCTGCTCGGCGACAAGTTCGGCGTCTGCTGGATGGGCAACGTCGGCACGACGCAGTTCGGCGAGGACTGCTGGTTCCGCGCCGTCAACGGCGTCGGCGCGACGATCGGCGCCGAGCTGCGCCTCGACGTCACCGCGGGGACCGTCTACCGCTACGAGCACGCGCCGCGGCTGATCGGCCGCATCGCCGGCGACGCGACGTTGCCGGTCGACGACGGCCTGTGCGTGTTCGCCGACCAGAACGTCAACACCTACGACAGCGACGTCGGCCTGCAGCTGGTGGAGGCGATGGGCCAGGGCGGACCGATCACCGATCTCGGCGGCGGCTGCGGCACGGGCGGCTTCGCCAGCTCGCCGGGACCGGCTTCGCTCGGCAACACCGCGCTCGCGCTCGAGCTGTTCGCCGCGCCGCCGCTCGCCGTGCCGTTCCTCTTCCTCGGCGTGCCAGCGCCGCTGCTGACCTGCGGCGTGTGCTCGGTGATCCAACCGATCGTCGCCAACTTCGTGCCCAACAACGCGGGCTCGGCGACGTTCCCGTTCGCCGTGCCGGGCACGCCGTCGCTGGTCGGCTTCCAGCTCGACTTCCAGTACGTGTCGTTCAACGTCAGCTACGTCGGCTGCCCGGCGCTTCCCGGCGCGGCGGCGAGCAACATCGTGCGCGTGACGCTCGCCTACTGAGCGCGCCGGTGGCGCATCGGCGCGCCGCCCCAAGTCCTTGCGCGGCAACGAGGAGGACTCTCCACAAAGTTGTCCACGAAATCGTGGACGCGCCGCGACACCGGCGCGACGCGCACGCCGCAGTTTTGCCTCGCGCCCCCCGCGGGCGGTCGCAATAGTCCCTGCCCAAAATGCCACGCCGCCAAGACCTGAAGTCGATCCTGATCCTGGGTTCCGGACCGATCGTCATCGGCCAAGCCTGCGAGTTCGACTACTCCGGCGTGCAAGCGTGCAAGGCACTGCGCGCCGACGGCTTCCGGATCATCCTGATCAACAGCAATCCGGCGACGATCATGACCGATCCCGAGATGGCGGATCGGACCTACATCGAGCCGATCACCGCCGACGTCGTCGCCAAGATCATCGAGGTCGAGCGGCCCGACGCGATCCTGCCGACGCTCGGCGGCCAGACGGCGCTCAACTGCGCGATGCAGCTGCACGACATGGGCGTGCTGGAGAAGTTCGACGTCGAGATGATCGGCGCGCGCCCGGCGTCGATCCAGAAGGCGGAAGGTCGCCTCGAGTTCCGCGACGCGATGGAGAAGATCGGGCTCGCCTGCGCCCGCTCGCGCCTCGCGTACTCGATGGAGGAGGCGCGCAAGGCGCTCGACGAGATCGGCCTGCCGGCGGTCATCCGCCCGGGCTTCACGATGGGCGGCAGCGGCGGCGGCATCGCCTACAACCTGCAGGAGTTCGAGGACATCTGCGCGCGCGGCCTGCAGCTGTCGCTGAACAGCGAGATCCTGGTCGAGGAGTCGATCGCCGGCTGGAAGGAGTACGAGCTCGAGGTCGTCCGCGACAAGAACGACAACGTCATCATCGTCTGCTCGATCGAGAACTTCGATCCGATGGGCGTGCACACCGGCGACTCGATCACCGTGGCGCCGGCGCAGACGCTCAGCGACCGCGAGTACCAGCTGATGCGCGACGCCGCGATCGCGTGCATCCGCGAGATCGGCGTCGACACCGGCGGCAGCAACGTCCAGTTCGCGATCGACCCGAAGGACGGGCGCATGATCGTGATCGAGATGAACCCGCGCGTCAGCCGCAGTTCGGCGCTGGCGAGCAAGGCCACCGGCTTCCCGATCGCCAAGATCGCCGCCAAGCTGGCCGTCGGCTACACGCTCGACGAGCTCGACAACGACATCACGAAGACGACGAAGGCCTGCTTCGAGCCGACGATCGACTACTGCGTCGTCAAGTTCCCGCGCTGGGCGTTCGAGAAGTTCCCGACCGCCGACTCGGTGCTGACGACGCAGATGAAGTCGGTCGGCGAGGTGATGGCGATCGGCCGCACCTTCAAGGAGGCGATGCAGAAGGCGCTGCGCGGCCTCGAGACCGGCCGCAACGGCTTCGGCAACGTGCCGGGCAAGCCGCACTGCAAGCCGGAGGACTGCAACGCCGAGGCGATCCGCCCCCACCTCGCCACGCCGCGCGCCGACCGCATCGACTGGGTCCGCACCGCGATGCTCGTCGGCATGACGAACGAGGAGATCCACGAGTACTGCCGCATCGACCCGTGGTTCCTCGACCAGTTGCGCACGCTGGTCGCGCAGGAGCACGCCATCGTCGCCGCGTGCGGCAACGGCATGCAGGCGCTGACGGCGGACTTCCTGCGCACGACCAAGCGCATGGGCTTCAGCGACCGGCAGATCGCCGCGGCCTTCGCCGGCAAGGTCAGCGAGTGGGAGGTGCGCGAGCACCGCAAGAAGCTCGGCGTCGTGCCGGTGTTCAAGCGCGTCGACACGTGCGCCGCCGAGTACCCGAGCCACACGCCGTACCTGTACTCCACCTACGACGGCACGGAGGACGAGGCCGGCGTCGACGCCAAGGGCGGCAAGCCGAAGCAGCGCGTCATCGTCATCGGCGGCGGCCCCAACCGCATCGGCCAGGGCATCGAGTTCGACTACTGCTGCGTGCACGCGGCGTTCGCGCTGCGCGAGCTGGGCTACGAGACGGTGATGGTCAACAGCAACCCGGAGACCGTGTCGACCGACTTCGACACCTCCGACATGCTGTTCTTCGAGCCGCTGACCCACGAGGACGTGATGAACGTCGTCGACCGCGTCGACCCGCGCGGCGTCATCGTGCAGTTCGGCGGCCAGACGCCGCTGAACCTCGCGCGCGGCCTGATGGAGCACGGCGCGCCGCTGGTCGGCACCAGCGTCGACTCGATCGACGCCGCCGAGGACCGCGAGCTGTTCAGCAAGCTGATCGAGCAGCTCGGCATCGACCAGCCGCCGAACGGCATGGCCGCGAGCGCCGACCAGGCGATCGCCGCCGCCGAGCGCATCGGCTACCCGGTGCTGGTGCGCCCGAGCTTCGTGCTCGGCGGCCGCGCGATGGAGGTCGTCTACGACCGCGACGGCCTCGAGTCGTACATGGAACGGCACCGCGCCTTCTCCGAGGAGCGCCCGCTGCTGGTCGACAAGTTCCTCGACGCCGCGATCGAGGTCGACGTCGACGCGATCGCCGACGGCGAGGACGTGGTCATCGGCGGCATCATGGAGCACATCGAGGAGGCCGGCATCCACTCCGGCGACTCGAGCTGCTCGCTGCCGCCGTACTCGCTGTCCGACGCGCTGCGCGACGAGATCGCCGCCAAGACGCGCAAGCTGGCGAAGGCGCTCAAGGTCATCGGCCTGATGAACGTGCAGTGGGCCGTGCGCGGCACCAAGGTCTACATCCTCGAGGCCAACCCTCGCGCCTCGCGCACCGTGCCGTTCGTCAGCAAGGCGATCGGCCAGCCGCTCGCCAAGATGGCCGCCCGCGCGATGCTCGGCGAGACGCTGAAGCAGATCGGCGTCGTCGAGCGCCTCGAGCCGCCGTACTTCTCGGTGAAGGCGCCGGTCTTCCCGTTCAACAAGTTCCACGGCGTCGACACCATCCTCGGCCCGGAGATGAAGTCGACCGGCGAGGTCATGGGCGTCGACGCGCGCTTCGGCACCGCCTTCGCCAAGGCGATGGTCGGCGCCGGCAACTCGCTGCCGCGCGACGGCAAGGTGTTCGTCTCGGTGCGCGACGAGGACAAGCGCCTCATCGTCCCGCTCGTCGACCGCCTGCACTCGCTCGGCTTCGAGATCGTGGCGACCGGCGGCACCGCCCGCACGCTGCAGAACGCCGGCATCCCGGTGCAGCGCGTGATGAAGATCCACGAGGGCCGCCCGCACGTGCTCGACCTCGTCGTCAACCGCGAGGTCCGGCTGATCATCAACACGCCGAGCGGCCGCCGCGAGCGCGGCGACGACCGGCGCATCCGCAGCGCGGCGGTCAACCACCGCATCCCGTGCATCACCACGCTCTCGGCCGCCTCGGCGACCATCCAGGGCATGGAGGCGTGGCTGAAGAAGCCGCTGTCGGTGACGCCGCTGCAGGAATACCACGCCCAGCTGCGCTGATCCCGTCCGGCGCCGGCCGCCGCCGCGCCGGCAGCGATGCCGACCCGTCCTCTGGCGCACGCGAGCCCTCGATCCGTGGTCCAAAGCCGCCTGCCTGCGTTGCCGACCGCCTTGCACCACCTCGCGCCGATCGTCTCGCTCCTCCTCGGCGCCGCC
>JBEITC010000282.1:0-5332 GCA_040375075.1 Planctomycetota bacterium
AGCGCGGCGAGCGCCACCACCGCCGCGACGGCCAGCCACAGCGCGCACAGCGCCACGCCGACGCGCGCCGGTCCGCGCGGCGTCGCCGGGTGCGCCAGCGCCAGGCCGCCGAGCACGAGGCCGACGAGGGCCACCAACGCGAAGATCGCGCCGACGCAGCCGATGGCGCCGAGCACCTCGTCGCTGCCGTCGCCGGCGCCTTCGATCGAACGCCCGCGCGATTCCTTGCTCATGCCGTAGGCGACGAGCGCGAACAGCAAGCTGCCGGCGCCGGCGACGATGCCGAGCAGCATCGCGGCCATGCCGAGCGCGGCGCGTGGCGCGGGCAACGAAGCAGTCGAGGCGCTGGCGGGTTCCATCGGCGCGCGCAGCGTATGCCGAATCGCTGCCCGGTTCCTCGACTCAGTGCAGCAACAGCCCGCACGGCTCGCCTGCGAACGGCACCGCGAGCGTCGCGCCGTCGAGCACGACGAGCACGTGGATCAGGTCGGCGCCGGTGAGCGCGAGCAGGCCCGGCGGCAGCGCGAACTGCGCGGCGGCGCGGCCTTGGCCATCGAGCACGCCGAACGTGCCGCTCCACGGGCCGGCGTTGAGGAAGTCGAGGCCGAGCCCGGTCCACACGTCCGGATTCAGCGGGATCGGCGCGCCGCCGAACGAGAAGCCCGGACGCGCGCCGCTGCCGCCGACGGCGAGCACGTAGAGGTTCTGCGCGTTCGCCGCGCCGGCGTGCAGGGCGATGCCCTGCGCGCCGCCGGCAGTGACTTCGATCGCGCTCGGCGTGCAGTCGGCGCTGCCCAGGCGCGCGCGGACGACGGCGCCGCCGACGGCGAAGTCGACGCGCTGCACGACGTCGCCCGCGTTGTCCAGGCCGACCGGACAGCCGTCGCCGGACTGGAACATCACGCCGGCGGTCGTCGCGGCCGGCACGGGGCCGACGCCGGCGGCGAAGACGTCGCCGGCGGCGAACAGCAGCCGCAGGCCATGCTGCGGATCCCAGCCGTAGCTGCACGCGCGCGTCGCGACGCCCGCGGCGGTCGTGACGTTCACCGCGCAGCCGTTGCAGACGACGTGGCCGCGCTCGTTGACGTGCACGCTGCCCGGCACGATCGCTCCGAAGTTCGCCGCGAGCACGCCGGGCGCGCCGACGAAGCCGGGCGCCGGATCGCCTTCGCGCGCCAGCAGGCGCAGCTGGCCAGGACGGCCGAGCCAGAGCGCCTGATCGTTCGCCGTCGTCACACCGGCGCCGGCCAGCGTGCAGAAGAAGGCGACGCTGCCGCCGTCGAAGTCGCTGCAGCTCGCGGTCGCCAGCGCGACGCCCATCTGCACGCCGGGCAGCCCCGGCGCCGGCGCGCCTTCGCGGTGGACGACCTGGACGCCGGCGAGTCCGGCGAGGAACAACGCGTTGTCGTCCGCCGTCGTGACCGTGCCGCCGGTCAGCGTCGTCGTGAAGGCGAACGCGCCCGCCTGGCCGAAGCCCGACGCGAGCGACGGCACGCCGAAGTTGCCCGCGCCCGTCGGCAGCGGCGCTGGATCGCCTTCGCGCACGACGACGACGTTGCCGACGCCCGGTCGCCAGACCATGACGACGCTGTCGTTGGCGGTGGTCGCCGGCGTCGTGCCGCCGGCGCCGAAGCGCACGTCGTGCAGGAGCCAACCCGCGCGATTGAGCACGACGTTGGCGCCGAGCGCGCCGACGTCGCAGCTGCCGCCGCCGGCGACCGGGACGAGGTCGCCCTTGCGCACGACGGGCTGCAGCGTGGTCGGTCCGCCGGTGAACGTGGCCGCGTCGTTGGTCGTGCCGACGACGTCGCCGCCGGCGAGCGTCGACTGGAAGGCCATGACGCCGCCGGCGTTCAGCGACGTGCCTTGCCAGCCGAGCGCGCCGAAGGCCGTGTCCCAGCGCGTGCCGTTCCAGCCGGTCAGGTCGCCGCGGCGAGCGACGACGAACCAGAGCCCGTCGAAGCCCCAGAACAGCGCCGCGTCGTTGCGGCCGTTCGCGGCGGTGCCGCTGGCGATCACGGTCGGGCCGATGAGTCCCGCGCCGAACATGACGAGGCTGCCTTCGGGCGCGAGGCGCGGCGCGACGCCCAAGCCGCTGGACTGCTGCACGGCAGACGACTGCGTGATCAGGCGGACGCCGGCGCCGAGCGTGCCTGTCGGCTCCGGCTCGCCGGAGCGCAGCAGCAGTCGCATGGTGTCGCGCGTGCGGCCGTAGAAGTACGCGCGATCGTCGACGTTGGTGACGCCTGCTCCGGTGAAGCGCGCGCGCACGAGCACGTTGCCGGCAAGGTCGACGATCGGGAACTCGATCGCGCCCGCGCCGCCGATGACGGCGCCGGGGATCCCGGGCGCCGGATCGCCCTCGGCGAGCAACACCTGCCCCTGCGTGAACAGGCTCTGCGCGGCGGCCGGCGCGGTCAGGAGACCGACGGCGGCGAGAAGGGCGTGGCTGCGGGGCGCGGGCATCGGGCGAGGATCGGCGGGCGAGCCGTGAAGCAGACCACGCCGGACGCGACGCGCCGAGTCCCCATGCTCCGCCGGCTCCGAACGGGACGGGAATGGTGCGTCCGCAACGGCGCCTCGACGCCCTGGCGCATCGGCAGCGCGCGGCCCGCCGCACGACGGTCGGGAACTCAGCCCGCGCCGCGACCGTGCAGCCAGCGCGACCACGCCACATGCGCCGCGGCGATCCTGCGCGTCAGCATCGACGGCGCGCCGGTGTAGTTGTGGCGCGCGACGTCCCACTGCACGTACGCGATCGCGGCGCCGACGACGGCAAGCGCCCAGGTCACGGCGGCGACGCCGATGGCCAGCACGACCACCACCTCGATCGCGACGATGGCGAGGTAGACGGCGCCGACGACGGCGAGGCCGCGGCCGAGCCCGAAGCGGCGGAACCACCCGGCGGCGAGCGGGTTGCTCTCGCCGCGCGCGCCGACGTGGCGCCACGTGCTGTGCACGTCGAGCGCCTTCGTCGCCAGCAGCGCTACGACGACGAGCAGGAAGACGGTCGTCGCCATGTTCGCGCGCGCTCGTGCCTACAGCTTGGCGAGGATCGCGTTGAACGTGGCGCTCGGGCGCAGCGCGGCGGCGGCCTTGCCGTCGTCCGGCTGGTAGTAGCCACCGACGTCGACCGGCTTGCCCTGCACGGCGAGCAGTTCGCCGACGATCTTCTGCTCGTTGGCGGCGAGCGCCTGTGCGATCGGCGCGAACGCCTGCTTCAGCCCGGCGTCGCCGTCCTGCGCCGCGAGCGCCTGCGCCCAGTACAGGGCGATGTAGAAGTGGCTGCCGCGGTTGTCGATCGTGCCGAGCTTGCGGCCCGGGCTCTTGTCGGTCTCGAGGAAGCGGCCGTTGGCGGCGTCGAGCGTGTCGGCGAGGACCTTGGCGCGCGCGTGCTTGGCGACGACCGCGAGGTGCTCGAACGACGCCGCCAGCGCGAAGAACTCGCCGAGGCTGTCCCAGCGCAGGTAGTTCTCCTGCTGGAACTGCTCGACGTGCTTGGGCGCCGAACCGCCGGCGCCGGTCTCGAACAGGCCGCCGCCGTTCATCAGCGGGACGATCGACAGCATCTTGGCGCTGGTGCCGACCTCGAGGATCGGGAACAGGTCGGTCAGGTAGTCGCGCAGCACGTTGCCGGTGACCGAGATGGTGTCCTTGCCCTGCACGATGCGTTCGAGCGCGTGGCGGCAGGCGTCGGCCGGCGCGAGCACGCGCAGGTCGAGGCCCTTCGTGTCGTGCTGCGCGAGCATGCGCTCGACCTTGGCGAGCACCTGCGCGTCGTGCGCGCGGTCCTTGTCGAGCCAGAACACCGCCGGCGTGGCGCTGAGCCGCGCGCGGTTGACCGCGAGCTTGACCCAGTCGGCGATGGCGGCGTCGCGCGTCTGGCAGGCGCGCCAGACGTCGCCCTGCTCGACCTCGTGCTCGATCAGCACGGCGCCCTTGTCGTCGACGATGCGCACGCGCCCCGCGGCGGCCATCTGGAAGGTCTTGTTGTGCGAGCCGTACTCCTCGGCCGCCTGCGCCATCAGGCCGACGTTGGGCACCGAGCCCATGGTCTTCGGGTCGAGCGCGCCGTGCTCGCGGCACCAGTCGACGACGGCGGTGTAGATGCCGGCGTACGAGCTGTCCGGGATCACGGCGAGCGTGTCCTGCAGCTTGCCCTGCGCGTCGTACATCTTGCCGCCGGCGCGGACCATCGCCGGCATCGAGGCGTCGACGATGACGTCGCTCGGCACGTGCAGGTTGGTGACGCCGTTGGCGCTGTCGACCATCGCCACGCCCGGGCCGGCGGCGAAGGCGGCCTTCAGGTCGGCCTCGATCGCGGCGCGCTGCGCCTCGGGCAGCTTGCCGAGCTTCTCGACCAGGTCGCCGACGCCGTTGTCGAAGTCGACGCCGAGCTGCGCCAGCGTCGCAGCGTGCTGCTGCACGAACGGCGCGAGGAAGGCGCGGACCGCGTGCCCGAACAGGATCGGGTCGCTGACCTTCATCATCGTCGCCTTGAGGTGCAGCGAGAACAGCACGCCGTCGGCCTTCGCCTTGGCGACCTGCTGCTCGTAGAAGGCGACGAGCGCCTTCTTGCCCATCTTCGTCGCGTCGAGGATCTCGCCGGCCTGCAGCGCGGTCTTGTCCTTGAGGACCTTCACCGCGCCGTCGCTGCCGACGAACTCGATGCGCACCGTCGTCGCCGCCGGCACGGTCACCGACTTCTCGTTGCGGCAGAAGTCGCCCGCGGCCATCGAGGCGACGCGCGTCCTGCTGTCCTTCGACCACGCGCCCATCGAATGCGGGTGCTTGCGCGCGTAGTCCTTCACGGCCTTCGGCGCGCGGCGATCGGAGTTGCCTTCGCGCAGCACCGGGTTGACCGCCGAACCCTTGACCTTGTCGTAGCGCGCCTTGGCGTCCTTCTCGACGTCGTTGGCCGGCGTCTCCGGGTAGTCGGGAACCGCGTGACCGTGCGCCTGCAGCTCGGCGATCGCTTCCTTCAGCTGCGGCACCGAGGCCGAGATGTTCGGCAGCTTGATGATGTTGGCCTCGGGCTTCAGCGTCAGCGCGCCGAGCTCGGCGAGGTGGTCCGCGGCGCGCTGGTCGGCAGGCAGCTTGTCGGCGAAGACGGCGAGGATGCGGCCGGCGAGCGAGATGTCGCGCAGCTCGACGCGCACGCCCGCCGCCTTGCAGTAGGACTGCACGATCAGCAGCAGCGAGTACGTGGCGAGCGCGGGCGCTTCGTCGGTCTTGGTGTAGAGGATCGTCGGCTCGGCGGACATGGCGGGAGAGGAGACGTGCGGTTGGCGGCCGGGCTGCGACGGCGAGCCGTCGACGAGGGCGCGGCCAG
>JBEITC010000423.1:0-3672 GCA_040375075.1 Planctomycetota bacterium
CGCGCCAAGTGCTGGCCGCGCGAACGCTGGCTCGCGCTCGCCGCGCGCCTGCGCGCCTCCGGCCGCGCGCTCGCCGTGCTGGTCGGTCCGGTCGAGGCCGAACGCGACGATCCGCGCCGATGGGCATGGCCCGCAGGCACGACGTTCCTTGCCGATCGGACCTTGCCAGCAATCGCCGCAGCGTTGGCGAGCGCGACCGCATTCGTCGGCAACGACAGCGGCACGACGCACCTCGCCGCCATGCTCGGCGCGCCGACGGTGGCGCTGTTCGGCCCGACCGATCCGCGCGTGTGGGCGCCGACCGGGCCGCGCGTCGCCGTGCTCGGCGGCAACGATCCGGCGTTCGCGGTCGGCGTCGACGCGGCGTTCGCCGCGGTGGCGGCGTTCGTCTAGCGGCTCACGGCAGGTAGGAGCGCACGCGCAGCCAATAGCCGCGCGTCGCCGCCTTCTGCGGCCCGAGCGGCCCGCCGTTGTGCACGCGCGCGATGGTCTGCGCTTCGCCGCGCTGCCACGCCGCCGGCGCGTGCCGTTCCATGTAGGCGGCGAGCACGCGCTCGGCGTAGGCGCGGTCGCGGCAGTCCTGGTAGCCGCCGCCGAGTCCGGGCGCGTGCGCCAGCGCGTCGCGCCAGTAGACCTCGTGGATCTGGTAGGGGCCGATCGCGCGGCCACCGTCGCCATCGGGCACGTCGTCGCGGCCGCCGCTCTCGACCATGCGCAGCGCGTAGAGGATCGCGCGCCGTTCCCACGTCTGCGTGCCGCCACCGCCGCCCAGCAGCAGCCAGATCGCCGCCAGCGCGGCGAGCGCCAGCGCTGGCGGGCTGCGCCGGGGATCGAGGCGTCGCCACGTCGCCGCGCGCGTCACGTCGCCGCCTTGCGGACGACGAGCGCGATGCCGGCGACGACCAGCGCCGTGCCGACGGCGACGGCGGCGGTCAGCGCGCCGTCACCGACCACGGCGGCGAGCAGCACGGCCAGCACCGGCGTGACGTACGAGATCAGCGACAGGCGGTTCGCCGGCATGCGCTGCAGCAGCCAGAAGTACGTCGCGAAGGTGAACGCCGTGCCGCAGACGGCGAGGTAGATCGTCGCGGTGACGACCGGCGCGCTCCACGTCGACGACCACGACTCGCCGCGCAGCAGCGACGCAGCGCCGAGCAGCAGCGCGCCGACGAACATGCCGTTGCGATTGAGCACGTAGACGCTGCGGTCGTGGCCCCAGCGTTTGATCAGCGTCGTGCCGACGGCGGACACCAGCGGGCTGCCGAGCAGCAGCAGGCCGGCGGCGAGCGTCGCGCCGTGCCCGGCGGCGTCGCCGAAGTCGCCGGCGAACACCGTGCAGATGCCGGCGAAGGCGACGACGAAGCCGGCGCATTGTCGGCGGGTGAGGCGCTCGCCGAGCCACGTGGCGCCGCTCGCCGCCATGAGCAGCGGGAACACCGCCCACAGCACCGCGGCGATGCCGCTCGGCACGGTCTGTTCGGCGACGTAGAGGATGCCGTACGAACCAGCGAAGTTGAGCGCGCCCGCCGCGAGCCAGAGCCACGCCGGCGGCGGTGTCGCGCGGTCGCTGCGGCGCAGCAGCGGGCCGGCCGCGGCGATCGTCAGGCCGGCGAGCAGGAAGCGCAGCGCGGCCGCGCCGCATGGCGGTTGCTCGGCGAGGCAGACCCGGATCGCCCACCACGTGCTGCTCCAGATCGCGCACAGCAGCGCAATGAGGGCGGGCTCGCGCCACGACCGTGGCGACGGCGAGGTGGGGGGCGGCATGTCGTGCAAGGGCGGTCGGCGCGGGCGAGTCGCGCCGACCTTGGGCGCAGCGAACGCCATGCGCCGGCGCGCGTCAAGACGCCCGTGCCATCGCGAGTTCGCGCCGATCGCTTGCTCTGGCGGCCGGCGCGCGTCTGCTTGCCGCCATGACGAAGGCCTTGGTCGCTGCGCTGGCTGCTGCTTGCTTCCTGACGGTGCCGCAAGATCCGCCGCCGGACGCGGCGACGCTGCTGCGCTTCGAGCGGTTGGCGCAGCCGGGCGAGCCGCACGCGCTGCTGCAGCGCCTCGTCGGCGAATGGGACGTCGCCGTGCGCACGCCCGTCGACCCGGTCGAGCGCGTCGACCGCGGCAGCGTCAAGGGACTCGCCTTGCTCGGCGGCCGCTACGTGCAGCTGCAGTTCTCACTGACCGTGGCACGGCAACCGTTCGAAGCCGTGCAGGTGTTGGGCTTCGATGCGCTGCGCCAGCGGTTCACCTCGTCGTGGCGCGACTCGGCGAGCACGTGGACGACGGAGTGCGCCGGCGCGCCGCGCGCCGACCGTCCGGATCTGCTGGCGTTGTCGGGCACGGCGGTCGACGCCGCGGATCCCAGCGGCCGGCCCTTTCGCGTCGAACTCGATCTCGCCTTCGACCAGCGCGTCAGCGTCAAGCTGTTCGAGACGCGCGGCGGCGTCGAGTCCCTCGCGCAGACGCAGTCCTGGACGCGGCGCTGACGCCGCCGCTCGCCGCCGTCACTTCGCGTCGTCGAGGCCGAGCTTCTTCAGCTTCGGCGCGATGACGATGCGGCAGTACCCCTGGTTGGGGTTGCGACGGAAGTAGTCCTGGTGGTACGGCTCGGCCGGCCAGAAGCGGCTCGCCGGCGCGACCTCGGTGACGATCGGCGCGCCGAACTTCGGTTGGAACTGCTTGATGGCAGCCTGCGTCGCGGCCTTCTGCTCGTCGGAGTGGAAGAACACCGCCGAGCGATACTGCGTGCCGACGTCGGCGCCCTGGCGGTTGAGCGTGGTCGGATCGTGCGAACGGAAGAACCAGTCGAGCAGCGCGGAGAACGCGACCTTGCTCGGGTCGAAGGTCACCTGCACGCACTCGGCGTGGCCGGTCTCGCCGCCGCAGACCTGCTCGTAGGTGGGGTCGTCGATGTCGCCGCCCATGTAGCCGCTGACGACGTCGAGCACGCCGGGCAGCTGTTCGAGCACGGCTTCGGTGCACCAGAAGCAGCCGTTGGCGAAGGTCGCGGTCTGCGCGTCGAGGGACGGTCCGGGCGTCGATTCGGTCATGGCGGGCGGGTTCGCCGCAGGGGCCGGCGTGGGTGCAGAGACCGCGGTTGCTGCCGGGGCGGCGGCCGGGGTCGCGGGGGCGTCGTGGCCGCGGCATGCGGCCAAGGCGAGCACGGCGAACAGGGCGATCTGGGCGGTGGCGCGGCGCATGGGCGCGAGACTAGGCCAGGGGCGGGGGGGCGGCCCAGGGGGAAAGTGCGCGCGGGTGCTTCCCGATGACCCCGGCGCCAGTATCATCCGCGCGCATCCGCGGGCTCCCCATGCAACCGCGGCGGCACGCGACCGGTCGGACCGACACCTCGATGAGGCGGCTTCCTCGACGGCCGGCGCGTGGGACCAAACGCTACGTCCCCGAGGAAGTCACATCGCAATGGGCAAGAGACTGTACGTCGGGAACCTTCCCTACGACACCGACGAGGCTTCGCTGCGCGAGGCCTTCTCCCAAGGCGGCGGCACGGTTGAACGCGTGCACGTCGTCCTCGACCGCGAGACCCAGCGCCCGCGCGGCTTCGCCTTCATCGAGATGGCGACAGACGAGCAGGCCAAGGCTGCGATGGCCGCGATGGACGGCGTCATGTTCGGCACGCGCCAGCTGCGCGTCACCGAAGCCGAGGATCGCCGGCCCGGGGCC
>JBEITC010000286.1:0-5295 GCA_040375075.1 Planctomycetota bacterium
CGCCAAGGCGCGGGTCCCGCAGCAGTCCGGCGCGATCGTCGGCCGAAGCGCCGGCCTCGAGCGAGCCACCGAACCACACCGGCACGTCGAGCAGCAGCGCGGAGGTGTCGAGGCGCACGCGGCCGGCGACCGCCGCGACCGCGGCATTGGCCGCCGGGTCGCTGTTGCGCGGCAGGCCCGACAGGTTGAGGAAGCCGCCGAGGCTCGGCTGCCGCACGGGCGGCAGCTCGCCCGACCAGGTCGCCGACCAGCGCGCGATCGGCGTGACGACGAACGGCCCGTGGGCCACGGTGTGCGTCGCTTCGAGGTCGGTGCGGTCGTAGCGCCAGTCGCCGCCGAACGCGGTGTCGGCGTGGCGCAGGTCGCAGCGCAGCGCGCTGCCGCGATTGGGCAGCAGCGGGTCGTCCGTCGTGTCGGTCGCCAACCGCAACCGCGCCGCAGCCTCGTCGTACTGCGGATCCGGCACGGTCAGATCACCGAGCCGGCCGTCGATCTCCGTCCACGTGCGATCGAGGCCGAGCCGCGCGTCCCACGCGTCGCCCATGCGGCGACCAAGATCGCCGCCGAAGCCGAGTTCCTGCACGCTCTCCGCCGCGGACAGGTCGCGCAGCACGAGGTCGGGATCCGCGCGGCTCGCGAGGCCGCGCGGCGCTGCGTACCAGCGGCCATCGCCGTCGAGCGGTTGGCGCCACTCGGACGCGAACACGTTGACGGCGCCGAGCGCGACGCCCGAGCGCAGTTCGGCGCCGCTGCGGCCGATGCCGCGCAGTTCGTGCTGCATCCCGAGGTTGAAGTCCTGGCGTTCGCGGCCGTCCGCCTCCAGCGCCATGGCATGGCGCAGCGACGACGTCGCCGGCGCCGCGTTCGTCGAGCCGACGTCCTGCGCGACGGCCGCGCCGCTGGCGGCGGCGACGGCGGCGACGAGCAGGCGGCGAGACGACGGCATGACGCGGCGATCATGGCGCGGGTGCCGCGCGTCGCCACGGTCCGGTCGCGCGCGGCCGCCGCCTCCACGACGGCGGACCGCATCAGGCGGTCGGCGCTACGGCGCGCGGCCGACGAACAGGAAGAGCGTCACGCCCTCGCCCTCGGCGAAGCCACCGCCGACGAGCACCGCGCCGAGCGGCGTGTCGGCGGCGAGGAACACGCTGCCGCCCTGTCGCAGTCGATCGAGCACGTCGGTGCGCTGTTCCGCCGTCGCGCCGGCTTCGTACGAACCGCCGAGCCACAGCGGCACGTCGAGCAGCAGCGCCGAGGTGTTGAGGCGATACCGCGCGGCCAGCGCGCCGACGGCGAGGTTGTCGGCCGGGTCGCTGTTGCGCGGCAGGCCCGAGAGGTTGAGGAAGCCGCCGAGGCTCGGCATGCGGACGAGCGGCAGCTCGCCGGACCACGTCGCCGTCCAACGCAGCAGCGGCGAGACGACGAAGCGGCCGATCGAAACCGACTGCTGCAGCAGCACGTCCGTGCGCGTGTACTCGAAGTCGCCGCCGATCGCCTCGTCCGCGCGCCGCAGGTCCGCGAGCAGGTACGTGCCGCGGCTGGGCAGCGCCGGATTGTCGACCGTGTCGACCTCGAGGCGCACGCGCGCCGTCGCGTCGTCGAAGCTGCCTTCGAGCAGCGAGAGGTTGGCGAGCCGCAGATCGACATCGCCCCACGCGCGGTCGTAGCCGGCGCGCAGTTCGCCCCAGGTCCCGAGCGCGCGGCCGACGTCGAGGCCGCCGCCGTGTTCCTGCACGTTCTCGTTGAAGCGCACGCCGCCGACCGTGACGTCCGGATTGGACTGGCTGGCGAACGCGCGCGGCGCGACGAACCAGCGACCGTCGGCGTCGACCGGCTGGTACCACTCGGTCGACGCGCGGTTGACGACGCCGAGCACGACGCCGGTGCGCAGCTCGGCGGCGAGGCTGTTGAGGTTGCGGGCCGTGTGCTGCGCGCCGAGCCCGAAGTCCGCGCGCTCGTCGAAGTCCGTCTCCAACGCGAGCGCGAACCGCAGGTAGTCGCTGCCCTGCGCCTTGGGTTCGGCGACGACGTCGAGCGCGGCCGTGCCGGGCCGAGCGGCGTCGGGCCGCAGCGTGAAGCCGACGCGTTCGTAGACGTCGTCGTCGTAGATCCGCATCAGGTCGGCGCGCAGCTGCTGCTCGTCGAGCGCGTCGCCGGGCGCCTGCGTCACGCGCGCGGCGACCTGCGAGGTCGTCGCGCCGGACGCGTCGATCGCCGTCACCGCCGTCAGCCGCGGCAGCGGGGCCGGCGTCCGCCGCTGGCGCGCGCGCCACGCCGCGTACGCCGTTTCGTCGACGGCGAACGGCCGCAACCGGTCGGCCAACGCGCGCGTCGCCGCGGCGCCGACGGCGATCGCTTCGGCGCCGCGTTCGACGTCCGCGGAGGTGATGTCGCCGAGTTCGGGACGCACGAGCACGTCGCGCGGCCCCAGGGTGGCGAGGCTCGCATCGACGTTCTGCTGGCCGAAGATGTCGACCATCCGGCGCGAGACGCCGAGCATGCCGTCGACGCGCGCGCCCTTGGCGACCGGCGTGCCGATGTCGACGACGATCAGCGTCTCGGCGCCCATCGCGCGCGCGAGGTCGACCGGCACGTTGTCGACGAGGCCGCCGTCGAGGAAGTCGCGATCGCCGATGCGCGCCGGCGCGAAGACGACCGGCAGCGACATGCTGGCGCGCATCGCCTTGGCGAGGTTGCCGCGATCGAGCACCACCAGCTCGCCGTCGGCGAAGTCGACCGCCGTGCAGCGGAACGGCACCGGCAGCTGGTCGAACGACGGCAGGTCGTGCGCCTCGCGCACGAGCCACGCCAGCTCGACCTCGAGGTTCTGGCCGGCGAGCACGCCTTGCGCCGTGGTCAGTTCGCCGTCGCGCAGGCCAAGGCGCATGCGCGTCCAGTAGCCGCGATCCTCCTGCTTGCGGCGCATCGGTCGCTCCGACCGGTCGCCGCCGTCGCGCAGCAGGAACGCCCAGTCGCGCTCCGAGCCATCGCGCACCGTCGCGGCGCGCAGTTCGTCCGGCGACAAACCGTACGCGTACAAGCCGCCGACGATCGCGCCCATGCTGGTGCCGGCGACGCAGTGGACCGGCACGCGCAGTTCTTCGAGCACCTGCAGCACGCCGACGTGCGCGATGCCGCGCGCGCCGCCGCCGCTGAGCACGAGCCCCACGCGCGGCCGCTCGGGCGGCGGCGCCTGGGCGACGGCGACCGCGGCGGAGACGACGGCTGCGCAGCAGACGACGAGGGAGCGAAGGGGCGACGGCATGACGCGGCGATCATGGCGCGCCGGCAACGGCGCCCGCAACTGCGCTCGCAGCGCGATCGCGGGGCGCCCTGCCGGTCCATGCCGCGCAGCGCTGCCAGGACGGCTGCTCGCCGGTCCCTCAGTCCGCCGGGAACCAACGACGCGTGCGATTGGCGAACGCGACCAGCGCCAGCATCACGGGCACCTCGATCAGCACGCCGACGACGGTCGCCAGCGCCGCGCCCGACGCGACGCCGAAGAGGCCGATGGCGACGGCGACCGCGAGTTCGAAGAAGTTCGACGTGCCGATCAACGCCGCCGGCGCGGCGACCTCGTGGCGCAGGCGCAGCCGCGCTGCCGCGAAGTACGCGAGCGCGAAGATGCCGAGCGATTGCAGCAGCAGCGGCACGGCGATCAGCAGCACGCGCTGCGGCTGCGCCAGGATCGTCGTCGACTGGAAGGCGAACAGCAGCACGACGGTCAGCAGCAGCGCCGCCGTCGACCACGGCTTCCACCTGGCGGCGAAGCCGGCGACGCGCGCCTCGCCGCCGCGCCGCAGCAGCGCCGCGCGCGTCGCCGCGCCGGCGCCGAACGGCACGACGACGAACAGCACGACGCTGGCGAGCAACGTGCTCCACGGCACCTGCACGTCGCTGACGCCGAGCAGCAGGCCGGCGATCGGCGCGAACGCGAAGACCATGACGACGTCGTTCACGGTGACCTGCACGAGCGTGTACGCGGCGTCGCCGCGCACCAGCCGGCTCCAGACGAACACCATCGCCGTGCACGGCGCGACGCCGAGCAGCACCATGCCGGCGATGTACTGCGCCGCGTCGGCGGCCGGCACGAGGCCGGCGAACGGGCCGCGGAAGCACGCGACCGCCAGCGCCCACATGGTGAACGGCTTGACCAGCCAGTTGACGACGAGCGTCAGCAGCAGGCCTTGCGGCCGTCGCCACGCGTCGACGAGGCAGCGCGGCTCGATGGCCAGCATCATCGGGTAGATCATCAGCCACACGAGCGCGGCGACGAGCAGGTGGATGCCCGCGACCTCCCACGTCGCCACCGCCGCGATCGCGCCCGGCGCCAGCTGACCGCCGAACACGCCGGCGGCCATCGCCAGCGCGACCCAGAGCGACAACCAGCGATCGAACGAAGCCATGGCGCAGAGCGAACGCGGTCCGACCGGTCGCCGCAATGCAAGCTTGGGCGAAGCGCCCGAGCCGAGCGCCGCATTCGACGAACGTGGGGCAACGCGAACCGCGCATCCGCCGCGGCCGCGGGCATGCTTCGGGTCGGCGCGTTGCCGCGCCCCATCGCCATGACCAGCCGCCCCATCGTCGCCGTCGTCGCCGCCATGCTGCTCGCAGCGCCCGCATTCGCCCAAGGCGGGCGCGGCCGCGGGCGCGCCGAAGAAGTGCAGAACCGCGTCGGTGCGTTCTTCGTCGACGCGCCGGCGCCGGCCGCCGCCGCCGACGGCAAGGCCGGCGACCTCGCCGCGACCGAGTTCGTGCGCGCCGCGGCGGCCAAGGGCCAGCCGGCCGTGCTCTACCTCGTCGACACGCGCGACGACCAGGACGTGCGCGACCAGTTCGAGCGCGCGCTGTTCGGCGGCGACGAGATCGGCATCCTGCTGCGGCCGTTCCACTGCGGCCGCATCGACCTGAAGGCCGTCCCCGAACTGGCGGCGAAGTTCGGCAAGCAGGCGCCGCTGTGCGTCGCCTTCGACAAGGACGGCAAGGCCGGCGAGGTCGTCGCGATGAGCGGCTACAAGGCGTCGACGAAGGCGCTCGAGACGGCGCTCGGCAAGGCGGCGACCGGCGTGGTGAAGCCGTCGCTGCCTGCGTTCGCGAAGGAGTACGGCGGCTTCGTCCGCGACTTCGAGGCGCTGCTGGCGCGCAAGAAGCTCGCCAGCGAGAAGCTCGCCCGCGCCGGCGCCGACAAGGGCAAGCGCGCCGACGCCGAGAAGGATCTGGCGGGGATCGAGAAGGACGAAGCGAAGCTGCTCGCCAGCGAGCAGCAGATCCTCGGCAAGGCGCCGCTGGTCGAGC